>JBJENB010000089.1:0-7887 GCA_051879975.1 Wujia sp. | reverse complement strand
AAGGACTATGTGTATAATGGTAATCCAAATCCCGACGATATGATTGCACAGACTATAGAGATTGTGGCTAAGCTTGTTGTGAATGAATTGCATGAGTTGAACCTATCAGATAGTGATAATCCGTATTTGGAGGTACAGGGTCAGGAGGTATTAAAGCATATGAATGAGGAGAGTAAAATCAATAGAGAGCAGCTTATTGATGAGGTTGTCAGGTTTGAGTGGTCTTTATTTGATATGGTTAAGAATAAGGGTGGAAGAGCGGACTGCCAGAATGACTGGAATACCTTTTCCATAATGCGAAGGAGTCAGTATATGACGTGGACAGATGATATGTTGAAGGAATACCTTTGGCATCTGGACAATTCTCTTAAAAATGGACGAAATCTTATTACGGAAAAATATGGACGTATGATGGAAAACACTGCACCTGAGGAGTATGCGGAAATAAAGGATGCATTTCCTGAATTGTCTGAGGAAAGACGACTTATTATGGAGGAAATAATTAAAATTCAGGTTGAGTGGATGGAAGCGTTTGCAAGAGAGTATCCTGTGATGGCGGGAAATGCAAGGTCAATCCATACCTCTGAGGATACGCCGTATAATACCTCCTATGAAACATATTTGCGAGGTGAATTGGGAACCTATTCAGAGGAGCTGATGAAGCTCTATGGACAGTTCATTGTGACCCTTTCAAGAGAAAACAAGAACCTCGCTTATATGACTATGGAAAATACTGCGAAATTGTATGGATATAAAAGCCTCGACGATGCTGAGATGAAGATGCGTATGAGTCAATAACAGACAATAAATTTGTAAAATGATTACATTAGATTTGGAAAATTACTGAGGAAAACCTGAAAAAATGGATAAGCAAAAAAAAGAAAAAAATAAAGAACAACAAAATCCTATGAAGCTTTCAAGAATTTCCGCTATCGCAACATTTATCGCAGCAGCAGTAGTCATTATCATTATTATACTGCTTGGAACAACTGATAATATGGAGGTGTTACATAACCGTGATGCTTCTGACTTTGAAAAGGTGGATAAATATACCTGTGTGGAAATTGGAGATGAAGGGGCTCCTATAGGAATCAAGAAGGAATACACCTTTATCCTTGAAGGAACTCCTGCTGACGATTCATGTCTTGCCTTTTATACCGTACATCAGTATGTGGAGGTATATTTGGAGGGAGAAAATGTATATAGTCTAAAGCCTTCCGGGGAAAAAACGTTTTGTAAAACAGTGGGTAGCAATTGGATTATGATACCCTTATACAGAGAGGATGCCGGTAAGGAGGTCCGGGTGGAAATAACACCTGTATATGAGAGCTTTCGAAACAGAGAGGTTGATTTTCTGGTTGGGTCCGAGCTTGCCATATATAAGAATCGTTTATCCAAAGACCTGCCACAGCTCGTATTAGGCGTTATGGCGATTTTTGTTGGTTTGGTATTTGTATTTGTGGCCGGTTACAGTCAGATACGGAGGCAGAATGGAAAAGGTTTGGTAGCGCTGGGGATTTTTTCTGTAATGCTTGGAATATGGAGACTGACTGATACCAGATTTACGCCTTTTATTTTTCCAAACCATTCAGTCCTTTTGTTTTATCTGTCGGTTATGATGCTTATGCTTGGAATGATACCAATGATGAAATGGCTTGAGGAATACTTTACAGAGAAGAGTCAGAGGATAATAGATTTCTATTGTGTTATCTCCGCCATAAACTGCCTGATACAGCTTGCCTGTCAGCTTGCAGGGATTTCAGAGCTCCGTGATACACTATATATAACGCACATTGTAATTGCAATCGGTGTTGTTATTGCAATCGGAACGGCGATATACGAGAGGGTGAAGTATCCGGATAAATCCCCCAATAGGATTGTAAATAAATTGCCATATCTCTGTGTGGCTGGTGTAGTTGCAGATGTGGTTGCATTTTATGTGAAAGGTAATTCTTCAGGACTGTTATTCTCTCTGCTGGCGTTTATTTTATATATAGTGATAATGGGAACAGCAACACTTTTTAATTACAGCGAACAGGAAATACTACTGGCTGAGAAGGATAGGGAATTAGCGGAAAAGGAACGAAAGCTTACGGAGAGGCGAGTTGCATCCATGATGAGTCAGATACGCTCTCACTTTATATTTAACGTTCTTACTACGATTAGTGGTTATTGTAAAATTGATCCGAAAAAGGCTGACAATGCCCTGATATGTTTTTCAAGGTATCTGAGAAAAAATATCAGCATTATTGAAGAAGAGGGCTTGATTGACTTTGATATGGAGCTGGAGCAATTGGAGGACTATGTGTCATTAGAACAATTGAGATTTCAGGACATGATTGTTTTTGAGAAGGATATTGAGACAAGAAGCTTCCTTATACCACCTCTGACCATACAGCCAATTGTAGAAAATGCGATAAAACATGGCTTGGTTGGGCATAACAGAAGTGGAGTTATCCGTCTATCTGTAGTGAGAAAAGCAGAATGTATCGAGATTACAGTAAGTGATAACGGTGTCGGATTTGTTCCCGAAGAGTGTGACGAATCCAATTCCGTAGGAATTAGAAATGTGCGCTATCGTTTGGAAAATATGGTTGGTGGAAGACTGGATATAAGAAGCTCTCCGGAAGAGGGAACAAACGTAACAATCATTATACCTGTATCATAATAGGTGAAAAATTATAAGGAGACAAAAGGATGAAGGTAATCTATGTGGATGATGAAAAAATATTGTTGGAAAATTTTCGGCTGACAGTTAGGGGACTGCCAAGACTTGATTCACTTGAAACCTTTAATAGCAGCTTGGAAGCATTAGCGTGGGCAGAAGAAAATCCCATAGATGTGGCTTTCTTGGATATAGAGCTGCCGATAATGAATGGAATAGAGCTGGCGAAGCGTTTAAAGAAGATAGATGAAAATATCCGTGTTGTATTTGTGACTGCATTTGAACAATATGCCCTGCAGGCCTTCGGTGTGGATGCAATAGGGTATCTGCTGAAGCCATATTCCGGTGAAGATGTTGAAAAAGAATTGCAAAAGGCGTACTACATAAGGCAAAAGCCGAAAAAGGAAATACAAATTCAGACCATGCCGGATTTGCTTGTCACAGTGGACGGACGACCTCTGAGGCTTGGGCATACAAAGCAGGAGGAGCTTCTAGCATTATTGGTAGACAGAGGGGAAACAGGCATTACAAAGGGGGAGGCCATTGCCTGTCTGTGGACGGAGTACTCAAGTGACAGTATTTACTGGACCACCATGTCCAGATTGAAATCAATACTGGATGAGGAAGGTATATCGGATTTGATTATAACAAAGGGACAAACCAAATGTATAAACACCGACATCGTAGAATGTGATTTATATCAGATGTTGCAGGGAGAATCAGGTGTTATAGCGAGATATGAGGGTGCATATCTCCGAAGGTTTTCTTGGGCAGAGGAAAGAAACGCTCAGCTCAATGAAATTAAAAAAAATACTTTATAACTTTTGAAAATGTTAAAAAGTGTAAGGGTTTTGTAAGGACTTGTATGGTACAATGCAAAAGAGCTTACGAAAGGACATATGAAATATGGGGAAAATTTGGGAATTTTTTGATAATCTGAATGAAGTGGTATATGTTGCAGACATTGACAGCCATGAATTGATTTACATGAATAAAAAGACCCTGGAAATGTATAATTTACATTCGGTTGAAGAGCTTGCCGGAAAGAAGTGCTACGAGCTGTTGAAGTCCAATAACACACCTTGCGCTATGTGCAACAATGATGAATTACAGGAGGGTTGCTTTAAGGAATGGCAGTATTATAATCCTATTGTTAATAAGTATTATGTCCTTAAGGATACCATGATAATGGATGGTGACAGACGTTGTCGAATGGAGATTGCCATTGACAATAGTATTCAGGAACGGAAATACCAGATATTTCTGGAACAACAAAACCAGGAGGCACTGGCCAATGAATGTATGCGATTGGCACTTAGGGCTTCGACACCGGATAAGGCACTTGATATTATACTTGAATATCTTGGCAAGGCACTGAATGGTGAGCGAACCTATATCTTTGAGAAGAATGAGATGGGTGGTGATGATAATACATACGAGTGGGTGGCAAACGGGGTGACTCCGGAGATAGACAATCTGCAGAATCTGCCTCCTGAGATATGTGCAAACTGGTATCATAATTTTAGTGAGGATAAGAATATCGTTATAGAGGATTTGGAGGATATACGGGAGAGTGATCCTCTTCAATATGAAAATCTGAAACGCCAGGATATACATTCGCTGGTGGTTGTTCCACTGTATAATGACACGGAAAATATAGGATTTTATGGTGTGGATAATCCACACGGAGAATCCTATGAATATACACAGAATATGCTTCAGATAGTAGGACATTTTATTGTTTCATTTCTGAGACGGCGTAACCTTCTGATGCAGCTTCAGGAAATGAGCTATCACGATCAGCTTACCAAGCTGGGTAACAGATTTGCCATGGACAAATATATTGCCGAATGCTCCCATGATGAAAGCCTTGGCGTGGTTTATTGCGATATTACAGGCTTAAAGAAGGTAAATGATACCGAGGGACATAAGGAGGGGGATAGACTGATTCTGCGTGCCTGTGACAGCTTAAAAGAGGTATTTGACGGATATGGCTTATTCCGTATCGGAGGGGATGAGCTTCTGGCGTTGTGTCCTAAGATTGCTTGTGATGAGCTGTCGCGCAGGGCAGCAGAGCTGAAAAAGACAGCACTTAACCATTCGGTTGTTCTGGCGGTCGGGGCAGTGTGGCAGGAGACGACAGAAGGAGATATAGACAAGCTTTTGTCAAAGGCAGAGAAGCTGATGTATGAGGATAAGTCCCTGTATTACAGAAATGCCGGGATTGATAGAAGAAGATAGGATATACTCTAAACATACATTACAGAAAACTTCGGAGGCGAAACGGCTTTCCGAAGTTTTTTTGTATCATAGGAACGGGAAGTGTCAGTTAAAACTGACCGTGTATGGATTTCTTACAAAAAAATTTCTATAAATTTACAAAAATACCTCAAAACTGTAAGGGTTTTGTAAGGGTGGTTGTGTTATTCTACTACCGGATATAAGCTTTCGTTACTGCGAGAGTCTTCTGTAGTGTAAAAACAAGTCGATTCATGGGAAGAATATTTTGCCTAATATATGAATATGAGGGAAGGAAAACATATGAGCGATAAAAAGATATATCGACGAAAGAAGCTGCCAATAAAAATGTTTGGACTTCTAGTGGGCCTCTTTCTGGTGGTATGGATGAGTACCGGGGCCGTGTATGCGGGAGATGATGATAATGGAAAATTGAAGAATGGTAGCTTTGAAGAAGGACAAAATCCACTGTCGTGGTCACAAAACTATAATACGCAGGCGCAAGGGGCGGTTTCAGATTGGAATACAACAGCGACTGATGGAAAGATTGAGTTACTTAGAGACAATACAGGTACATATATTCCGAGTGTAACAGTAACACCTACAGACGGGGGTGTTGCTGCAGAATTGAATGCAAACGAGGAGAGTACATTATACCAGAATGTCAATACAGCGCCATCCAGCATATATGAGTGGGGCTTAGATCATGGCGCCCGCAATGGTACGGATACCATGGCATTGGTCATTGGACCGGGGCAGGAGATCAATCCGTCAAAACCGGATATTAATGGACGTGATCAGCTGATGCAGATGGTGGACTGGCTGATCCTACAGGGTAAGACTTCAATAAAAACCGAACCAGGCTTAGGTGAGCAACTTATTGTTTACAGTAAAAAATTTGGTGAAGCCGGAACCTTTCAGGATAATTCAGATAATAATGCCTTCAGTCTGACTCCAAGCTCCGTTTATACTGAAGAGTGGCATATCTGGATTATAGCGGATAGCAAGGTGACAAGCGGCACGAATCCGTGGGGAAGCTATGGCTCCAATGCGGAAGCTGATAATACTGCCGGTTCCGGTGGCGCAGAGATGGATTTGAGTAAGTATTATCTCTATACCGTACCATCAGGACAAACGAAGACTATGTTTGGCTTCGTATCCGTTGGATGTGTGAATCCTGCAACAACCGGAAATGCAAAAACATATGGCAACTTTCTTGACAATATTAATTTCGAGATTTATCACCCACTGTCAGGAAGCTCGACACTCCATGGAAGTGGTGTGGTTGGCGGAAGTGATGGATCAGCTTCAGGAGAAGGCGGTTTAAGCTCAGGATACGAGGTTACCGTGGATAATAATCTGATTACCTATGCAGTGGACGGGGTACCATTGAAGGTCCAGGCCATTGTTAAGTGTTCGGATGCTGATGAAGGCTGTGAGTTTGTCGGATTATATTATACAAAACAGGATGAAGCGGGAAATCTGGTAACCAATTTTCTGCAAAAGGCAGGAAATGAGATTGAATACAGGGATGATTTAACAGAATCGGAAAAGCAGGGAAAATGGATAAAATCCACCAATTCAGAAGGGGATACCATATTTTCCTATTATCTGGAAAATATTACCTCGGCAACGGACTTGCACTTTGTCTTTATCAAGAGCCCGACGGTTACCTATGACCCGAATGGTGGAAAACCTTATACAGTTGAAAGAACCTACAATACTGAGGAAGCGGCAAATGTATACAGCTATAAACCCGTTGTGAATGGTGAAAATTATACATTTATTTCTCCTTATGTATCTCATGCTGCAGAAGGGCAGAATGAAAACTGGAAATTTATGGGTTGGCTATTGACCGGTGATACAGTTGATAGTATACCGGAGGGGACAGCTCAGATCAATAAGGATCAGCTGGGTACATTATTGCTTCCGGGAGTGCATACAATTGCCTGTGACTATTCCGGAGAAGCAACTAAGAAGGAACAATATTTTAAAATCTGGAATGGGAGCATACCTTTGGCTGGTGAAAATGTTTCGGACGTGACAGGTGTAAAATGGGTTCCAACCACTCCGGAAGAAGATACAGTTATAGCCTATGCCAATATCCACAAGGGTATAACCATGGTAGCACAGTGGCGTTGGCGTCAGGCATTTATTCCTCAAATAAATCGTGATGATGAATACATAGCTTCCAGCCTTGGTGGTACAGTTGAGATTACCGGTGTGACTCCGTCGGATGAAAACTACGACGCTGAATATAATGCAAACGGTGGTAAAGCTTATTTTGCTAAAACTGATGAAATCGTAACTATCAAAGCAACTGCAAATGAAGGGTATGAATTCGAGGGCTGGTATGATGTGAATGGAAATTTGCTTTCTACCAGAGCAACCTACAGCTATACAGAAACCAAAGAAAAAGTAAACACGTTCTATGCAAGATTTACCGGAAGTGTGACCCAGAAGTTTATTCGTCAGGTGAAGAATGGAGAAGTCTGGATAGATATAGATGCTGAAGACAACAGTATAGCAACCCTCGATCGTTATATTTATACGGATACAGTCGGAAATCGCATCAGCTCTACTGCTACTGTCAAGGAAGGGTATGAATTCGTGGGCTGGTTTACTGAAACAGGTGTTGAAGTTACAGATGATAAGTTGAGTAACGGAGGTAAAACACTTAGTTATACAACTACAGGGGATGCCACTTATTATGCACGGTTTCAGAGGATTGCTTCTGCAAATATGAACCAGACATTTATCCGTCAGTTATGGAATGGAAATGGATGGACGAATCTCGATGAAGGTAATACAGCGAACGATAACATAGCAACCCTGAGCAGTTATAGTCAATCCGACTCAGTGGGAGAAACAGTAAGCTCCAAAGCAACTGCAAATACTGGGTATAAATTTGAGGGCTGGTATGATGCATTAGGGAATAAAGTAGCTGATAATAAGCTGAGCGACAACGGAACAACCCTCATATA
>JBJENB010000088.1:0-2059 GCA_051879975.1 Wujia sp. | reverse complement strand
TGACAACAACTCAAAAGCATATACAACACTGTCCTCTCTACCCAAGTGATACAAGGCCTTTAGAGCATTCTCCCTAATATACACCGACTTATTCATAAGATAGTGAAACATTAATCTGTCATATGCAGGAGATATGTTTTGGTCCTTATAAGATAAGCTACACAAAATAAAGGAAAAATACGCTTTCATCATCCTGCTCCTGATTTTATATCCGAAACCCGTTAGGAGCTCCTGATTATTATTGAAAAAAGCTTCTATTTGTTCCGAATTTTTCTCTCCTAAGGCGATATGAAAAGAATTTATCATATGTGTTTTTTTAAGCTTACGAATCTCTCTTCTCTTAAGCCTTCCACTCTCGCGAGAATTACATTTGTCTAATAAGTCGTTCCAAAATTTTTTTCCATCATCAACCTTTTTCTGATAATTGCATAGATATCTCCCTATAACTACATGGGAAAGCAGTGCAAAAGAAACCAGCAGTAGGTATACTGCCAGAAAAACAAAAATGAACATACAAACTCCTCATACGCTACGTTTATATGCATTTATAGTATTCAACTGCGGATGAAAGGTGAAGCATCAAATTAAAATTTATTTTCTTGTACGATGTATTTAGGAATGCTATTATGTTATTATCAGTCAAAGAGGAGAAATAAATGGAATATCTTTCACTTAAAAAATTATGCGAGGAATTATCAATCTCAACAGCAACAGGTCACAATTGGATGAAGCTGGGCAAGCTCACTCCTGACTATTTCCAAGGACGTACTGCTTATTTTTCCAAATCCTATGTCAACAGTATTAAGCTTGATATCATTTCAGGAAAAAACACTTCTTTACGAAGCAGACGAAACAAAAGATTTATCTCCGGCAATGTTCTGTATAATTCCTATGTGTCAGAAAAATGTACAGGTATTTCCCTCATCCGAAAGCTTCTTGATACAATCGAGCAGCAGCACATTTTTTTAGATAGAAGTATTATTTCATTACTGGTTGCTGATTGTGCCCTTCACCTTTTGGCTGATAGGTTTTCCCTTAAGTTCAATAATCAAAGCCAGCTATTACGCTCTTATATCAATGATGCGTTTTCCCTTGGCTGCTATGATTCATTAATCGATGCTCTCATATACAATAAATCAGAGGCTTTATCCTTCTGCCAAAAATATCCTTTATTATTCACCAACCTGTATCAATATGAGGCTGGCGAAGATATACTTGGACTTCTGTACATATCCTGCAACCATCTTGGTACTCGTAAATCAACAGGGTCTTACTACACTCCCAATCAAATAGTCAAACGGATTATCGAAAAGCTGGATATGACTTCTGAAGGCAATATTCTGGATCCAAGCTGTGGCACCGGCAATTTTCTGATTCAGCTTCCTTCTTCCATTCCTCTGGAAAGGGTGTATGGAAATGACATTGACACCACAAGTGTCAATATAACCCGTATTAATATGGCTTTAAAATTTAAGGAAGCTCCTGTTGCACAGATTTGCAGACATATTACAAATTCAGATTACCTAACAGAATATAAAAATAAAGATTTTTCATACATAATCGGTAATCCTCCCTGGGGCTATCATTTTTCGGACTCAGAGAAAGCAGCACTCAATTCTCGCTATAAAACTGCTGTCAGAAGGAATCCTGAAGCATATGATGTTTTTATGGAAAAAGGTCTGTCAGATTTGGCAATAGGTGGGAAGTTATCCTTTATCGTACCGGAAGCTATTCTAAGTGTTAAGGTCCATAGGGTTATACGGGAGATAATAATGGAAAGCTGTTCCATCAATTATTTGGAATATATGCATAACCGCTTTGATGGTGTGCAATGTCCCTGTATTATTTTACAGCTTACTGCAACCGGAACACCCCTATCGACAGTTGGAATAACGGTTAACAGCGGTAGCCGCTGCTTTACAATCAGAATCGACCGTCCCTTATCCCCTGATTGCTTTCAGTTTTATTCAAACGATTCCGAATACAATATAATCAGAAAAATAAAAGAACAAAGTAATATGAAATATTTAAAAGGTAATGCCGATTTTGCTTTGGGAAT
>JBJENB010000087.1:0-2061 GCA_051879975.1 Wujia sp. | reverse complement strand
CCGATCTTTCAAGTATTATGTTGGCAAATAGTAAGGAGGATTTTATAATGATAATAGCTTTTGTTATTTGGAGCCTGGTTGCTATAATATTTTTGATGATAGGTATATCAAGCTATAGAAGTAAGGTTGAGGTTGGATTCTTCAATGGTGTGAAGCCAAAGAAGATGAAGGATGTAGCTGCATACAATCATGCGGTTGCCAAAATATGGTTTTTCTTTGCAGCTGCATTTGAAATAATAGGAATTCCGCTATTGTTTATAGAGCAGAATTCCCCGGTTGCTTTAATAATGGTTTTGCTGACCATATGGCTTATAATTGGAATAATAATTGCCTATCTCAAGGTAGAGCAAAAATACAAAGATTGAATATAGTTAGGAGAGGTTATGATTACAAGAGAGGAAGCATTGGAGTACGGACTATCATTTCCCGGTACATATCAGGATGCACCTTTTCATGATGAGAATTGGCAGCTGGTAAGAATTAAGGGAAGCAAGAAAGCGTTTTTGTGGACCTATGAAAGAAACGGTTATATTAATCTGAACGTGAAGGCAGACCCTGACAGCAGGGACTTTTTCAGAAATGCATTTGCCTCAGTTATTCCCGGTTGGCATCAGAACAAGGAGCATTGGAATACAATTATACTGGATGGCAGTATACCGGATTCGGATGTGAAGAACATGATAGCAATAAGCTATGAACTGGTATCAGATAATCCAACCAAGAGGATATATGAGGCTGTGAAGAAAATTCCCAGAGGTAAGGTTGCAACCTATGGACAGGTGGCTGAGCTTGCAGGAGATAAGAAAATGGCAAGAGCGGTTGGCAATGCGTTGCACAGAAATCCCAGTCCGGAAACAATACCTTGCTATCGTGTTGTCAACTCCAAGGGAGAGCTTGCCGATGCATTCGCATTTGGCGGAGCAGGCATACAGAAAAGTCTCTTGGAGGCAGATGGAATAGAGGTTGTTGACGGCAAGGTTGATTTACTTAAATATGGTATATAGATGTGATTAGGGAATATTATCTCTGATTAAATCTAACATTTCGATAATATCTGTTATAACCTTCACATCCTTTTTTATTTTTGCTATTTCTTCAGGATATGAGATTTTTTTCGTTAGGTTAGCATCGAGGGAATCTTCTGTAGCGATTCCAATATATAGTTTACCGGGTGCAAAACGAAATGCAATATTCGGATACTGCTTACTTATTTCCTTGATTTTTTCCATCATTTGCGGAGTAAGGATGTAAAAGGCTTCTACCGGGTCAGAGGAATAAACATTAAAGCTTTTATTAAATGCTACATCCTCCATCTCGATTTTACTCAGGATGATATTCATATGACTTATATATGATTTTGAAAATATTTTCACATTGGCAACTATCTTAGAAGAAAAGCTGAACTCAAACATTCTTCCCTTAAAAAATGTCTGAACCTCTTTGTCACTACCGCTGCCGGTTTCTTTTTTGACAATTACATCTGCCTGACGGAAATCAACACCCTTGTATGTAGCACTGACGTAATCCTCAGATTCTAAAATATTTCCCAGCTTAACAATGCCAAAGCTCATTACTTCAAGCTCTGTAAAGCCCATATTCCAGTCATATTCCACATTTTCAAGTATCCTGCATAAGGTTGGCTTTACAAATTTATTTTTATATAGGTCCTTGAATTCTTTTTTAAGGAAAGGTACCTGACACCCCAAAATTAAGGCAATCACAATGGCAATTCCGCCAATTATTATGCCGTATGATACCTTACCCATAAATCCACAAAGAAAAGAGGCAAAAGCAAACAGTATTATAGGAAGATATTGGTATATTACTATTTTTTTTCGAAGCTTTTCAAGCATTAGTATTGTAGAATAATTGTCCATAATAATCCCTCCATTGGCTCATTATAGCAACGGAAAATATGAATCACAAGGGATAGGGAACGATTTATTCTATATTTTACGTATGTTTTACGGGTGCTTTACGGTCACTTTACGATTTCACATTACGATGGTCAAATGAAAAAATAAATTCCAGTTCGCATTGATTTGACCTCGTATTTTCGAT
>JBJENB010000086.1:0-7980 GCA_051879975.1 Wujia sp. | reverse complement strand
TCAAGATGGACGTATTACCATTATGGTAGATAGAAGAGAGTTTGATGTCCGTGTATCTATGCTTCCTACAGTATATGGCGAAAAGACAGTTATGAGACTTACCTCCAAGGACGGTCTTACGAAACCTAAGAGTGCCCTTGGATTCGGACCGGAGGAGCTTAAGGTGTTTGATGGAATACTTAGCAATCCTCACGGCATTATACTTGTTACAGGACCTACAGGTTCCGGTAAATCAACTACACTTTATACATCACTTAGTGAGCTTAACACAGAGGATGTTAATATCATCACAGTAGAGGACCCTGTGGAGGCAAATATTGATGGTATCAATCAGGTTCAGGTTAATGTCAAGGCTGATATGACATTTGCGGCTGCACTTCGTTCTATACTTCGTCAGGACCCGGATATCATAATGATAGGAGAGATTCGAGACGGTGAGACTGCTAAGATAGCGGTTCAGGCGGCTATCACAGGACACCTTGTTGTATCTACACTCCATACAAACTCAGCTGCATCTACCGTAACACGTGTAATTGATATGGGTATTGAGCCTTATGTTGCAGGTGACGCACTGGTAGGAGTAATTGCTCAGAGACTTGTCAGAAGACTCTGTAATTCATGTAAACAGGCTCGTCTTGCTGATGATGACGAAAAGCAGATATTGGGTGTTGTAGATATGGATGAGGATGTAATCGTATATGAGCCGGTTGGCTGTCCACTTTGTGGTGATACGGGATATTCAGGACGAATCGGTGTATATGAGATGATGCCGGTATCCAAAGCGTTGCAGGCGGTTATAGCAAAGGGCTCTACAGCTGATGTTATCGAGAAACAGGCTTTGGCAGAGGGTATGCTTACCCTGAAAATGGGAGCTGCAAAGCATGTGTTAAATGGTATCACGTCCCTTGCTGAAATGAAGAAGATAACCTATGAGGCCGGAGACGAATACTAATTCCACAGCATTAAAATAGTAAAAAACTTATAGAAGGAGAGGTTAAATAAATGGCAAGTATTGATATGAAGGATGTGTTGGCTTTTGCGGTTGAACAGAATGCATCCGATGTACATATAGCGGCAGGTATACCGCCAAAGCTTAGAATACATGGTAAGCTCACTGAGTTGGAGGTTCCACCACTTCCGCCTGCTGATGTGGCAGAGCTAATCGGTTCTACCATGCATGAGAGACATAAACAGATACTGAAGGAGAGGGGAGAGGTTGACTTCTCTTATGCATCAGCAGAAACCGGTCGATTCCGTGTTAACGTATTCATGGACAGAGGTAATATGGCTGCTGCATACAGAAAGGTTGATACACAGATTCCAAGACCGGATATGCTTGGTATACCTGATGCGGTAGTTCAGTTGTATAAGAAGAAAAGAGGCTTGGTTCTCGTAACAGGACCTACAGGCTCTGGTAAGTCTACAACCCTTGCTTCTATTATTAACAAGGCAAATGAGAACCTTACGGATCATATCATTACACTGGAGGATCCGATAGAGTATGTACATAAACATAAAAAATCTGTAGTAAATCAGCGAGAGATTGGTATGGATACATTAACTTATGCAAATGCACTTAGAGCTGCACTTCGTGAGGATCCGGATATAATACTCGTAGGAGAGATGAGAGATTTGGAGACTATATCAACTGCTATTACGGCTGCTGAGACTGGCCACCTTGTATTCTCTACACTGCATACAATTGGTGCTGCTTCTACTATTGACCGTATCGTCGATGTATTCCCACCTCACCAGCAACAACAGACACGTATTCAGCTTTCAATGGTGCTTGAGGGAGTTATATCACAGTCTCTTATACCTACAGCAGATGGAAATGGACGAGTAGCTGCTTTCGAGGTTATGTTGGCTAACTCTGCTATACGAAGTCTGATCCGAGAGGCAAAGACTCACCAGATACAGTCAACCATTCAGACTAACAGGGCGATGGGCATGGTTACCATGGATGATTTTATAATGGAGCTGTACAGAGGTGGAAGAATAACCAGAGAAATGGCTCTTACATATGCTCAGGATCAGGTTGCGATGAAGAAGCAGATGTAGGATTTGTGAATATTTAACAAAAATACCAAAAAAAATTTAAAAATATTGCAAAATGAGATTAATTGTTGTATCATCACTATAGATACTTATTGTTCAAATTTTGTTCATAAAAAATTGGGTCGGAGGATTGATAATGGCACAATATAATTACAGAGCTATGGACCGAAACGGTAAGAACAAGAAGGGGACCGTTGAGGCGGCAAACGAAGAAAAAGCCAAAGAAAAACTTAAATCAGAGGGTTACATAATCCAAGAAATTAAGGAACAGGGTACAGGTGGCAGCAAGAGTCACGGTAAGAAGGTTAAGGATAAGGATCTTGCAGTGTTCTGTAAGCAGTTTAATTCAGTACTCAATGCCGGTGTTACGATTATCACAGCACTTGAGATGATGGGTGAACAGCTTGATAACAAGACACTTCAGGCAGCACTTAGAGAGGCACAGACCTATGTGCAAAAGGGTGGTACATTGGCGGATGCCTTTAAGCTTAACCCTAAGGTGTTCCCTCCTATTATGATTAACATGGTAGCAGCAGGTGAAATGTCAGGTAACCTTGAGGTTTGCTTTGAAAGACTGACAACCCACTTTGAAAATGCCAATGCATTGAAGTCTAAGGTTAAGGGAGCCATGACATACCCTATCGTTATCCTTCTTGTAGTTATCGCGGTAGTTATAGTAATGCTTGTGGCAGTTATACCACAGTTTGCAACCATGTTTGAGGATTTGGGTTCTGATTTACCGGCGGCTACACAGATGTTGGTAAATCTTAGTGATTTTTTACAGCACAAATGGTACATATGTGTGATTATTGTTGCAGCGGTAGTATTCGGTATAAGGGCGTTCTCTAAAACTGATGTTGGCTCACTCTTATTCGCAAAGATGGCAATCAAGATGCCTCTGTTTGGAAACTTAACTATTAAGTCGGCTGCAGCTACCTTTTCAAGAACACTCAGTACACTGATGGCATCAGGTATTCCTCTTATGGATGCCATAGAGCAGGTTGCTAAGATGATGAATAATCGTATCATCAGGGAAGGACTTCTTGATGCGAAGGTTCAGGTTGCGAAAGGTGTTCCTCTTTCAAAACCAATCAGAGATATGGAGATATTCCCGCCTATGTTGTCACAGATGACTAAGATTGGTGAGGAGACCGGTAACATAGAGGATATGATGGACAAGGTTGCTGATTACTACGAGATGGAGGTTAATTCTGCAACAGATGCCCTTACAGCTATGCTTGAACCGATGATAATCGTGCTTATGGCTATTGTGGTTGGTGGTATTGTAATTGCAATCTATTCACCGATGCTTAGCATGTATGACGCAATTGATAATTATTAATATTAATTTCTTATCCATTATGCTTGGATACAAACCCTTGAGCGAGGGCAGGGGTTTTATCATAGAAATTTTTAAAGAAAGAAGGAGAGTAAATTATGAAGAAAAACAACAAAGGTTTCTCATTAGTTGAGCTTATCATCGTTATAGCTATTATGGCTATACTTGCCGGTGCTATTGCACCTGCACTTATCAGATACATTGATAAGTCAAGAAGATCTAACGATGTATCAGCTGCTAAGACTATTGACACAGCTGTTTCAACAGCACTTGGTAACGAGAAGATTTACGAGCTTTTGACTACAGGTGGTGCAATTATTACAATTACTCCTAGTAAGGCATGCAGCAGTACAGAGTCAAATGATGCAATCGCTATTAGCGAGTATACAACGCCAAGTGATTGGACTGATGCAGATGTAAATAATGTTATCACAATCTGTAAGACAGAGCTTGCTAACAGCTTCTCAAACAAGACTCCAAAGATTTCTTACAAGAAGGATGCAAAGGGTGACGACAGTACTAAGCCGGACAGATATTTTGTATATGTGTCAACTACTGGTAAGATTAGTGTTCTTATTGGTAATAGTGGAACTGAAGCTTCTAAAATCCAGACTGATGCAATTCTTGACGAGACATGCATCTACACAATTTTACCAGAGTGCTGCGATAGCTATCAGTAAAATTTAATTAGTACTTAGATATAGTAAGTATCCACTTGATTCGCCGGGTGGATACCTGCTATATTTTATTATTTAACTCATTATGATGAAACCGGAAGGAAAGGCTATATGATAGATGTTGTATTAAGTATATTTTTTGCTCTTTATGGCATAGTAATAGGAAGCTTTGTGAATGTTTTAATATTACGACTTCCTATCAAGGAGAGTATAACCTTAAAAAGGTCTCATTGTATGAGCTGCGGTCATACCCTTAGCTGGTATGAACTTTTTCCGTTATTTAGTTACTTATTTTTGGGTGGCAAGTGCAGGCATTGTAAAGCACATATATCTGTGCAGTATCCTATAGTGGAGGCTGGTAACGGTATATTATACGTCATATTGTACCTCGCACACGGTATGAGTATAGAAACTGTCCTTTACTGCCTGTGTACTTCTGCCTTATTGGCCTTGAGCGTAATAGACTGGCGCACCAAGGAGATTCCATTTGGATTTAACGTATTTATCTTTATTTTAGGATTGGTCAGGCTCCTGACGGATTTAAATCATTGGAGTCTGTATGTAATCGGTTTGTTTGCAGTCAGCGGTTTTTTATTCTTGCTGTTCCTTATAACCGGGGGCAGAGGCATAGGAGGCGGCGACATAAAACTTATGGCAGCAACCGGCTTACTATTAGGCTGGCAGCTTAATATTATAGCATTTTTATTAGGATGTATAATAGGCTCAATCATACATCTTCTGAGAATGGCTATTGTGAAAGCTGACAGAGAGTTGGCTTTCGGCCCATACTTATCTATGGGCGTGTATATAGCAATGATATGGGGTGAGCAGCTTGTGAGCTGGTACCTGAGTATGTGGGCTACCTACTAGTCCCTATCTATATATTATTAAAATCACTGATTAGCGAGGGAGGCTATAGCGAATGGCAAAGAGCAATAAAGTGTTATCAATCGATATCACAAATGAGAGTATAACTATAATTGAACTTACTGCTTCGCCTAAGAAGCAGACTAACATTCACAATGTTATTATTTTTGAAACTCCGGAGGATTCTTACGAGGATGGCGTAATCAAAGAGCCGGAGAAGATAGCAAGAGCTATCCGAGAGCAGTTGACAGCAAGGGGAATAAGCAATAGAAATGCTATATTTGTTCTTTCTTCAACGAAAATTGTTAACAGAGAGGTACTTGTACCTTTTGTAAAAGAGAATAAAATAAGGGGAATTATTAATGCGAATTCATCGGAGTATTTCCCTGTAAATATAGAGGACTATATTGTTTCTCACACAGTTCTTGAAACTGTAACTGATGCTGAGAATAACAAGCAGATTAGAGTCCTTGCGGTTGCAGCACCACAGCATATGGTTAAGTCTTACTATGAACTGGGAAGTCTTGCGGGACTTAATATTGTATCACTTGATTATATCGGTAATGCAATGCTTCAGCTCATTAAGACACAGACTAACGCGTCGACAACCACAATGGTAGTTCAGCTTGGTAGTGAGTCAACGGTACTTAATATTGTTCAGGGAGATAATCTTCTCCTTCAGAGAACTGTACCGTATGGTACTAATTCAGTTGTTAATGTGGTTATGGATGACAAGGGAGTGGATGCTACTACAGCAATGACACTTCTCCAGAATGACAGGCTTATCACTGTAGACTTTGATGACAACGAGGTTACCGGAGCCTTCAGATATCTTATCAACAATATAGGACGTGTAATGGATTTCTATGCTTCAAAGAATCCGGACAAGCCTATTGAGGAGGTGTTCTTAACAGGTGATGGCGCTCTTATAAGAGGAATTGATGGTCTCTTTAAGGTACAGTTAAATGTAAGCACCAGAATTATGGATAGCTTATACAATATAAGATTCAATGAGACAATAGACCTTAAGGTATACAATCCTGTATATCTTGTGACTCCTATAGGAGCTGCCTTTGCTCCGATGGGCTTTGAACTTGTGGATACTACTAAGAAGGCAAGCTCAGGTACCGGTTTAGGTGTTGCGCCGTTTGTTGCACTGGTTGTAATTTCGGCTATTGCTTCTGCTGCGTTGGCATTTTCTTCAATCAAGGCCAAGAAAGATCTTGAAGACGAAAAAAGTGATTTGCAGACAGAGATTAATAAGATCAGTGACATTGAGCAGGTAATAGCTCAGTGGCAGGTGGCCAAGGATACATATACCAATGCTTATGCCATGGAGGCGGCAACCTATCATTTGAATGAGAATGTTAAGACTTTTATTGATGAGCTTGAGGAGAAAATTCCAAGTGACATTTATATCACAGGATTTTCATCTACAGATAGTGGAGTTTCGTTACCGGCTGTAGCAACCAGCTATGAGTCAGTAGCTGACTTTATAATGCAGATTAAGAGTATCTCCTGCGTGGATACAGTTAATATTTCAAGTCTTACAAAGAGTGTTGACGAAGAGACAGGTGCTACTACCTTTATTTTCTCAGCATCAGTTACTTATAAGCAGCCTTATGTGGCTGAGACACCGGCAGCTGACGAAGGTGCTGAAGCAGCAGAGTAAGGAGGTAGGATAATATGACACAGAATAATGCAAAGATTTTATTATTTTTATTGGCAGTATTATTATTTGGTGGCGTGTATATGTATGTGTACAAACCAAATATAGAGGATAAGGAGGCTCTCCAGTCAGAGTGCGATTCCTTACAGACACAGTTAAATGATTTAAAAGCAAAAAATGCTAATCGCGAAATATATGAGCAAGAAACTGTTCAGTATATGGAGGACGTGAAGGATATACTTGCATATTATCCGGCTTCCTATGACCAGGAGCTTACTGTAATGTTTATCAAGGGTATTGAAGATGCTCACAACGGTAGCTTCGAGATTAGTAATACCGGTCTTTCTACGCCATCGCTTTTCTATACATTGGGTGGTATTACAAATGAGGATGGTACTACCACAAGTGGTTATCAGTGTTATACAGGTACTCTTCCTATTACATATACAGGTACCTATGATGGTGTTCAGGATTTTCTTGAGTACATTATGGGCTACAGATACAGAATGAATGTTTCTTCTATAAATATTACTTATGATTCTGAAAATGACATTTGTTCGGGTTCTATCACTATGAATGCATATTATATTACAGGTGAGGATAGAGAAGGTGACACAGTTGAGGTCGATGTACCGGAGGGAGTTTCTAATCTCTTTACAGGCGGAGCAGGTGCAGGTGGAGCAAACACCTATGCTTATGATGCTGATAATGGCGCCTCAATTGTTACTGATAATGATGTTAAGATTATTCTTAATAATGCCAACAATGATGCAACAGACGGAATTATTGTAGCAGCAGGTGACAAGGATACTTATGTAACTTCTTCAGCAAATGATGTGGTTTCTCTTGAAATCAAGGTTGAGGAAGAGGACGGAAAGATGTTTTATTCTTATGAGATAGCTGGTGATTCATATAGAGAAGAGCTTACAGGAAGTGACCTTAAGATTTATGTTCAGTCATCTCAGAGAGTAGATTCAGATGATGTAAATGGTGTAGAGGTAAAGGTTGTTAACTCTACAAGTGTTCCTGTATTCTTCAAGGTTGATGGTGATGACACAGTATCACCAAGGTTTATCATGGGAAGAAAGACAGGTAAGGTTAAGGTATATTAATAGAGAGGATGGGATTTATGGCAAGAAACAAGAATAAAGGTTTCAGTTTAATTGAAATTATAGTAGCCATAGCCATCATGACACTTCTTTTGACACCAATTATTAAGCAACTGGCACAGACCATGGCTGTCAACAGGCAGGCTAAGGAGCAGCAGTATGCCAATGAGAATGCTGAATATGTCCTTGAGTATTTTCAGGCGAATAGCATAAAAACCATTGGTCCTGACACTCCTGCTCCTTCACCTGATCCGGGTGATC
>JBJENB010000085.1:0-2086 GCA_051879975.1 Wujia sp. | reverse complement strand
ACACTATTACAAAATTTTGCAATAGTTTTTATGTAAATATTTGTACTTTTATTCATGCTTATCCAAGCATATTGAACAATTTTACAACCACAATGGGTATTACAAAGCCAAAGATATTTGCTTCCGGCTTTATACGATTCACATCGCAGTCAATAATTGAATTCAGATTTGAAAGCTCAGTATATGAAATGGGTTCTTCAATCCATTGATATCTGAATAATCCGTATCCTTCATATCCAATATTTTTTGCTATTTCATATTGTCTCTTTAAATTTTGATTGTTATTACCCCATCCCAAGTCAATCTCTGATGTCTCACCAACCTTATATAACGCCAGACCGACAACCATTGTTTTATCCAATACATTTATTTCCTGCCATTTATAACAGGTATCAGAATACAAACTTACAAGCTCTCCTGAAATTATGTAATTATCTGTCCAATATATTTGTGGCATAATATAATCAATATAACCCTCCTGTGACAACCAGGTATCTATGTCTGCGCCCTGTTTTCTTGCGTAATTGATATTTCCTGCGGGGCTAATCCCAAATATACAATCAGGTTTAATACTTTTTATTGTGTCATACACTTCCATAATCAACAAATTGACATTGCTTTTCCGTACCTCAATATCCACATTTTCTCCCATTCCGTCCACGTAGAAGTAATCGTCAAAATGTACTCCGTCCACATCATAGCTTCCTACTATTTCAACTAACCCCTGTACAATAAGCTTTCTCGCCTGTTCGCTTGCAGGATTCAGAGACAGGCATACTTCTTCTGAGGGATTATTATATTCGATCATATAATCCTTATATAGCTCGTAATATGACAGACCCTTATAGTAATCTGTTGTGTCGTTTCCAAGAGAGATTCTGTATGGATTAATCCATGCTTCAAACCTTAAACCCTGTTTATGTGTTTCTTCAATCATTATTTTAAGTGGGTCGAATCCTAAGCCTTCCTGTGAAGAACAGATATATGATGACCAGGGAAAATATTCAGATGGATATATCGCATCTCCCATAGGTCTTACATGTACTATAACAGTATTGATTTTATTGTCTATCAAGCTTTGCAGCATACATCTGTACCTAAGTATAAATTCCTCCTCAGTCAAATCCTTTAAATTACCTTCAATATCAATATAAGATATCCAGCATGCCCTTATTTCATCCTGATTTGGATTTGAATTGGTATATGCTTCTTGAGTAGGGCAAAAAAACAAGGTAAACAGATATATCCCTAATAGCTTAAAATAATTCATAAAATCCTCTTAAAATGCAAAATAGTAGAAGATTATCACTAATCTTCTACTACATTTTATGTTGTTATATTCGTTTTATGTAACTATTTTATTTCTACCGCTTTCCTTTCCCTTATATAAGAGAAAATCCGCATTGGTGATAAGGACATCCAATTTACCCGGTGCAATATACTCCGATATACCAAAGGTCATTGTCACCTTGATTTCCTTTCCCTCAAATTCAACATAGTCTGCCTTAACCGCATTGTAAAGATTTTGCAGCTTAGGCAATGTATCCTCCAGCTTACCCTTTAGAGCAATGAGAAACTCCTCTCCACCCCATCTGGCAGTAAAACCATCCTCCGGTTTAAGCGTGTTTAAATTCTTGGAAACCATTTTCAGTACATTATCACCACAGCTATGTCCGTAAGTATCATTAACCTTTTTAAAGAAATCAATATCGCCAATTACCAGGCAAAAGGTTTCGCCTCCACTGGTATTCGCTACCTTGACAAGCTCATCAAGCTGTGTCATCGCTGCCCTTCGGTTTAACAATCCTGTAAGAGCATCATAGGAGACCAGCTTTCTGATAGAATCATTTACCTCAACCATGTACCTGCTGATTACACCATATTCATCATTTCTTTTACAAATTTTAGGGTCCATTTCGTGAATAAAAACACCGCGATTAATATCTCTCATATAGTCCATTATAGAATTATGAACCCCTAATAATTTATCAGAAATAATAAATCCCAAAAATAAAAAAACAAAAATAGAAGCAACACATATTGTGATATTAAATATTATCATACTTAATATAGTTTTCTGTATACT
>JBJENB010000084.1:0-8039 GCA_051879975.1 Wujia sp. | reverse complement strand
TATATAGGTTATATTTTTATAATTGTTTAATTGGATATAATAAAATAGCCATATAGTTAATATATAGTCCGATGCGGACAATATATCAACAATATGGCTATTGTTATATTAATGTTGTGAGACAACATTTTTTAATCATTCATAGCTAATCAATTGATTAATTCCATTTTCTTCTTCCGTGTAGTAAACCGTAATCTTATCCCCTGCCTGAATAAATATCAAAGCTTCATTGTCTGCAAAATTCTGCTTAAATACCTCTCCGTCCTTGCTGGTGATATAGACATAGGTTTCATTATCCATGTTGATATACTTAATATCACTGACTGTAATTTCCTTGCTAGGAGTATCTTCCCCTGTAACCTGTAAACCACTTATAATTCCATTTGAAACCAGAAGCTTTCTATATGATGCAAGGGCTTCCCTCTGGGTTACACCGGTTGCCACTATGTTATATTTTTCCATATTAACCAGGGCGTACATCTTAACCAGACCTGCGTTATCCTTCAATACCATAATATAGGTCGGTATTCCGTCCACATTGATGAGTGTCGGGAAGGATGCCTGGTATCCAAGGTTCTGTACCTGCCCCTCTGCTGAGGACATGGCTGAATGCTCCTCTGCTCCGGCAATAGAAAAATACTTTGACTCTGCTGTACGGGAATTCATCATTACAAATCCTATATTGGACTGGTCTCCATTTACAGAGGTTACTCCTGTATAAACCCACACATCGCCGTCCATTACCTTATATCCAAAATCATCAGTGGTCTTCTTACAGCCCTTGTTGCCGATGATACTATTCCAATATCCACCTGACAGAGTTCCGTACCAATTGTATTTTTCACATGCCAAATCTCCGTCATATACTCTGTCAACCCAGTTCGGTACATCTGCCACATCCATGTATTCGCAATCTCCTGTACATGGGTCGCATATAACTATTCCCTTGACATCCTTTGCTCCCATAAGTCCGGCATTTGGAGATAAGACAGGGCAAATGTAATATGGATTGCCCTCATTATCAATCTCAAAATGATATCCGTCAAACTCATAGGTCGGATATTTAAACTGAACATGTCTTGACAAATTCTTTCCGAAATATGCCGAAGGAACATACTTCATAGGCTTATCCAGCTTTACATACTGTGCTTCATTCTTGACAGGATCCACCAGCACGTAACCCGGAATACCACTACTCTTGTTATTCATGTATTTGAAAAAGCCCGCATATTCAAGGGATGCAACCTTCATTGGCTTACCATTGAAATCAATGGTGCTGTAATCCTGGCTTACCTGATACTGGCTAACTACATCAGACAAGGAACCAATCGCCCTGTCACCTATTATTCTGGCTGTATCCGTGTCCATAAGAGCAATATTGCTGATATCCTCATTCATTGGAATGTCAGTTACAAACTCGCCATCCTGAATACTTATCACATTTGCATAGGTTCTGGCTCTAAAAAGCCTACTTGACGCTATTCCACCTATGATAAGTATTAATAGGGACAATACTGCTAAACCACCGCAAACCTTTGTTGATGTAAAATGTGAGCTTCTTTCTTCATCCAACCCATCACCGGAATATTCTGCAAGACAGAACATTAGTCCAATAAGTGATATAATCATCCAAATCCAGAAACCACCAACATGTATGTTAATAGGCGGTGTAATGAAATAGTAAATTAAAGCTTCAAACAGAACAAATACAATAAATAATCCCAAATTAACCCCGTTAAAGCGTTTACCTTTTCCCTCATTATCCTTATTTTTTCTGTTTTTCTTGCGCTTCATCTTGCCGTCAACGTCATATACCACCTTGACTTTTTTCTGTCTGGCTTTCTTCATTTCATCAAAGAAAAAATCCTTTAAATTAAAATCATCTGCCATATTTACCTCCCATGCTTACCTGTGAGAATCCACATAATCCTTTACAGCAGTTTCATATAGGTTGTTGCCCTCTGAATCAATTACAACGATAACCGGAAAATCCTCTACCTTCATTTTTCTAATTGCTTCTGTTCCCAGGTCATCATAGGCAATAACCTCCGACTCTTTGATACATTTTGAAAGAAGTGCTCCTGCTCCCCCGACAGCAGCGAAGTATACAGCCTTATTGCGTACAATGGCATCAATTACTTCCTTGCTTCTCTTGCCCTTGCCTATCATCCCGTTGAGACCTCTGTCCAAAAGCAACGGAGTATACTTATCCATACGACTGCTGGTTGTAGGACCGGCAGAGCCGATTACCTGACCCTCCCTTGCCGGGGTAGGTCCAAGGTAATAGATTACATTGTCCTTCAAGTCAAGTGGTAAAACATCCTTAGTATCAAGTGCCTTTCCGGCCTTTGTCTCTGCCTCCACAAGAGTATCAAACATTCTCTTATGAGCAGCATCTCTTGCACTATAAATAATTCCTGTAATATATACATAGTCACCCGCCTTTAGCTTTGTAACCTCTTCCTTGCTAAAGGGAACCTTTATTATCTTCTTTTCTTCCATGAGAAATTCCTCCCAAGTATTTTCTTCTTCCTAATAAGAACCTCTTCGATTTATAATACCTTCGTCACATGCCTGTTAACATGACAGCACATATTGACTGCAAGCGGCATACCTGCAATATGGGTTGCATAGGTTTCAATATTTATGGCCAGTGCGGTGGTTCTTCCGCCAAGTCCTCCCGGTCCGATACCTGTCTTATTTATTTCCCCCAAAAGCTCTGTCTCTATCCTGGCAATATGCGCCTTTGGTGAATGTGAACCTGCCGGTCTTGTAAGTGCCTTCTTGGCAAGCTTAGCAGCAAGCTCAAAATCTCCCCCCAGACCTACTCCCACAACGATAGGTGGACATGCATTTGGTCCTGCATCCTTAACTGCATTAAGTATTGCTTTCTTGACACCTTCCTCACCATCTGCCGGCTTAAGCATATATACCTTACTCATATTTTCACTTCCAAAGCCCTTTGGAGCTATGGTGAGCTTTAGCTCATCCCCCGGAACGATATCATAGTGAATAATTGCAGGCGTGTTATCCTTGGTATTTTCGCGTATTAATGGGTCTGCAACTACAGACTTTCTAAGATATCCTTCCTCATATCCCTGACGGACACCTTCATTAATTGCATCTGTTATATTCATACCCTCAATATGTAAATCCTGACCTACCTCCACAAAAAATACTGCCATACCTGTATCCTGGCAGATAGGTGTTTTATCACAGGCTGCAATTTCCATATTCTCGATAAGCTGATTTAAAATCTGTTTTCCAAGCTTTCCATCCTCTAAAGAGGCTGCCTTTCTAAGGGCACTATCCATATCCTCAGCCAGATATAGATTGGCTGATATACACATTTCCTTTACAGTTTCTATTATTTTATCCGTATTTATGGTTCTCATAAACAAACTCCTTATACCTATATAAATGTAATAAAATAATCTTAAATAAAATATTAAATCAAAGCATAAAGGCTGTCAGAGTATTATTCCAACAGCCTGTTATCACTAATCATCTAAGAAATCGTCCTCGTCTTTTCGACTGACTCCTTTTCTTTTTCTATTGACATAACAATTGATAGATGCAAATAAATAAGCTACAAACAAAATGATAAATATGACAGCAATCCAATATATAGCATTAAATAGGATATCCGTAAAACCATCTATTTTTGAGAGGCCTTCAAGACCCTCTTTTAAATTATCTCCATCCATAATTACTACTCCTCACTTAATTCGTTGCTATCATCCTCAACAATATCTTCCTCAATATTTCCTTCCTCATTATCAGCGGCTTCCATTTCTCTCTCCATAGATTCAAGAGACTCAGATTCATCAGCTGACTTCTGTCTAACCCTTGCAATACTTGCAACAGTAATATCATGAGATATATCCATATTGATAAGCTTTACACCTGTAGTTATTCTGCCAAGTCTAGAAATATCCTTACAAAGAAGTCTTATCACTATTCCCTGATTGGTAATAAGCATAATCTCATTGTCATCATTTACCGCCTTACAGCCTACTACAGCACCGGATTTTTCCATTATCTTGTAACATTTAACACCCTTACCACCTCGTCTCTGTGGTGTAAACTCATCAATAGAGGTACGCTTTCCTAATCCATTCTCAGAAACAAAAAGCATATCAGTTCCCTGGGTGTTAAGCTGCATCGCAACAACCTCATCACCATCTGCAAGGCTCATACCAATAACACCCATAGAAGTTCTACCGGTACTTCTGACATCAGTTTCGTTGAATCTTATACACATACCATGTTTTGTAACAAGTATAATATCCTTAGTGTTATTAGTTGATTTAACTTCAATAAGCTCATCATTTTCCTTAAGGGTAATTGCAGCAAGACCTGACTTTCTGACATTTGAATATTCTGTAATCTTAGTCTTTTTAACGATACCATTCTTAGTACACATGAAAAGATATCTTCCCTCATTATACTGCCTTATTGGGATAACAGCAGTTATCTTCTCATCCGGCATCAACTGCAAAAGATTTACTATTGCTGTACCTCTTGCTGTTCTGCTGGCCTCAGGAATCTCGTATGCTTTCAGTCTATATACCTTACCCATGTTTGTAAAGAACATAATATAGTGGTGGGTAGTAGTCATAAAGATATTTTCTATAAAATCATCTTCTATAGTCTGCATTCCCTTAATTCCCTTACCACCTCTGTTCTGGCTCTTGAAGTTATTAATAGTCATTCTCTTAATATAACCCAGCTTTGTCATAGCAACAACTATATTTTCCTTCTTGATAAGATCCTCAACTGTGATATCATCATCTACATCGATACCAATAGATGTTCTTCTCTTATCACCAAACTTTGTTGCAATTATAAGGATTTCCTCCTTAATTACTCCCAAAAGCTTCTTTCTGTCAGCAAGGATTGCACGCAGCTCTGCAATTCTAAGCATAAGCTCTCTATATTCATTCTCAAGCTTCTCTCTTTCCAAACCTGTAAGAGCACGAAGCTTCATCTCAACGATGGCATTTGCCTGAATCTCTGTGAGACCAAATCTTTCCATCAATGAGAGCTTTGCGTCTGCAACGGACTTAGAATTCCTTATGATCTGGATTACCTCATCAATATTGTCAAGGGCTATCAGTAAGCCCTCTAAGATATGAGCTCTTTCCTCAGCTTTATTCAGTTCATATTTTGTTCTTCTTGTTACAACCTCTTCCTGATGCTTCAAATAATATGTAAGCATATCGAGAAGATTTAATATTCTAGGCTCGTTGTCAACAAGTGCAAGCATAATTACACCAAATGTATCCTGCATCTGAGTGTGTTTATACAGCTGGTTAAGGAGAATGTTAGCATTTGTGTCCTTTTTAAGCTCAATTACGATTCTCATACCTTCTCTTGATGATTCATCACGAAGGTCTGATATTCCATCAAGCTTTTTCTCTTTGACAAGCTCAGCTATCTTCTGAATGAGTCTTGCCTTATTAACCATATAAGGAAGCTCTGTGACTACTATTCTCTGTTTTCCACCTGACATAGGCTCGATTTCAGATACGGCACGAACCTTAATCTTTCCTCTACCGGTTCTGTATGCTTCATTTATTCCTGATGTTCCAAGAATCTGTGCTCCTGTAGGAAAATCAGGTCCCTGAACTATTTCAAGAAGCTCGTCTATATCAGTCTCTCTGTCCTCCATAACCTCATTATCAATTATCTTTACTACTGCATTAATAATCTCATTTAAATTATGAGGAGGAATATTAGTAGCCATACCAACTGCGATACCGGACGTTCCATTTACAAGAAGATTAGGATATCTACTCGGAAGGACTATTGGCTCCTTCTCGGTTTCATCAAAGTTAGGTATAAAATCAACTGTATCCTTACCTATATCAGCAAGCATTTCCATGGAAATCTTAGAAAGTCTTGCCTCTGTATATCGCATAGCAGCAGCACCATCTCCGTCCACTGAACCAAAGTTTCCGTGTCCGTCTACAAGTGGATACCTTGTATTCCACTCCTGTGCCAGCTTAACCAATGCTTCATATATTGAGCTATCACCATGTGGATGATATTTACCCATTGTATCTCCGACTATACGGGCACATTTTCTGTGTGGCTTATCCGGATAGTTGGAAAGCTCTGCCATTGAGTGAAGAATTCTTCTTTGAACCGGCTTCAATCCGTCTCTTACATCCGGAAGGGCTCTTGCAGCGATAACACTCATAGCATAGTCTATATAATTTTCTTCCATGGTCTTCTTTAAATCGACCTCATGGATTTTGTCAAATATTGTACTATCGTCCATTATTATCCTCCCTACTAGATGTCAAGATTCTTAACAAACTTTGCATTTGCCTCGATAAATTCACGTCTAGGTTCAACTCTTTCTCCCATAAGTGTATCAAAGGTTAAGTCTAACTCTGATTCACTTTCTTCATCTATAGACACTCTGAGCAATATTCTCTTTTCAGGATCCATTGTTGTATCCCAAAGTTGCTCAGCATCCATCTCACCAAGACCCTTGTATCTCTGAATCTTGTTATTCTGATCTCTTCCAACCTCATCTAAAATCTTTGCAAGCTCATCATCACTATATGCATACCAAATCTTTTTATTTTTCTCCAGCTTGTAAAGAGGTGGCTGTGCAAGGTAAACATGTCCCTGTCTGATAAGGTCAGGCATAAATCTGAAGAAAAAGGTAAGCATAAGAGTGGCAATATGCGCACCGTCAACATCGGCATCCGTCATAATTATTATCTTATCGTATCTTAGCTTCTCAATATTAAAGTTCTCTCTAATTCCTGTACCAAAGGCAGTAATCATCGCCTTTATTTCTTCGTTGCCCAGAATTCTATCAATTCTTGCCTTTTCAACATTGAGAATTTTTCCTCTAAGAGGAAGTATTGCCTGAGTTGCACGTGATCTTGCAGTTTTTGCAGAACCACCTGCAGAATCTCCCTCAACGATATAAATTTCACAATTCTTAGGATCCTTATCAGAGCAATCTGCCAATTTACCCGGAAGTGCAAGCGTACTTTCAAGTGTACTCTTACGGGCAACATCCCTTGCCTTTCTGGCTGCCATTCTTGCTCTTTGAGCAAGTACAGCTTTACCCACAATTGCCTTTGCAACCTGTGGATTCTGCTCTAAGAAATATGTCAGCTTCTCTGTTACAAGTCCCTCAACGGCAGTTCTTGCCTCAGCATTTCCAAGCTTCTGCTTGGTCTGACCCTCAAACTGTGGTTCAGGAATCTTAATACTTACAATTGCTGTAAGTCCCTCTCTTAAATCATCACCTGAGAGATTTTCCTCCTTTTCCCTAAGGAGCTTGTTGTTTCTTGCATAGTCATTACATACCTTGGTAAGTGCACTCTTAAAGCCTGTGAGATGCATACCACCCTCCGGTGTATTAATGTTATTTACAAAGCTTAAGGTTGCATCATTGTAGGTATCGTTATGTTGCAAAGCTACCTCTACATAGATATCATCCTTCTGACCTTCACAATAAACTATCTTATCATATAATACTGACTTTGATTTATTAAGGTATTGTACAAATTCCTTTATACCACCCTCATAATGAAAGCTTGAATTTTGTTCTTTTCCCTCTCTCTTATCCTCAAGAGTAATCTTAAGTCCCTTAGTGAGGAAAGCCATTTCTCTCAAACGGGTTTTTAGTGTATTATAATCAAATAATATATCATCAAAAATCGTATCATCAGGCATAAAAGTAACCTTAGTTCCTACCTTATCCGTCTTACCTATTTCCTTCAGCTTGTACATAACATGTCCACGCTCATATCTCTGTTTGTACACCTTTCCGTCTCTTGAAATTTCTACCTCAAGCCAATTAGAAAGGGCATTTACAACGGATGCACCAACTCCGTGAAGACCACCGGATACCTTATATCCTCCACCACCAAATTTACCTCCGGCATGTAAAATGGTAAATACAACTTCAACAGCCGGAATTCCTGCTTTTTCATGAATTCCGGTAGGTATACCACGTCCATTATCTATTACTGTTACTGAATTGTCCTCATTTATAGATAGATCGG
>JBJENB010000083.1:0-2112 GCA_051879975.1 Wujia sp. | reverse complement strand
GTTGGTTTCAATGCATTGGAGGTATTGAGTATTTATCGCCAGAACCTTGATACCCTGCTTACAAACGGCATAGAGAATAATCCTGTCCATCCTAAGCTGGCAGGCTGGATGAGAAAGGATTTCCCGAATATTACCATAGGCACTGATGGTGCAAAGGGTAACAGACAGATAGGTCGTCTTATGTTTGCAAATGCATATAGTGATATTCGAATACTTTTGTTTGATAAGCTTGAGGAATTATATACAAAGTCACAGACCGGTAAGCTTGATGTTATTATAGTTTCCAGCGTGGCAGGTGGTACCGGTAGTGGTATACTGGCAGATATAACTTATAATATTAGGGCATTTGCCAAATCAAGAAAATGGAAAAATTTCAGGGTGGGCGGATGTCTCCTTATGCCTGATGTACTTTTTGGTAAAAAGGAAATATATGATGACAAGGAGCTTGTCGCCAAGTTAAATGCAAATGCCTGTGCAACCATGAAGGAGATAGACTACCTCATGCATAGTGTTGACCGAGGTGAGCCATTTGTCATGGAGTGCATGGATCACAGACTTAGCATAATTGAGAATATATTTGATGCTTGTATGCTGGTGTCAGGAAAGAAGGATGAGCAGGGATATATTCCTGAACATAATATCTGCAGTGATACTGCATATTTCCTGTTTAAGCTGGCCTGCAACAAATACATTGGAATTCAGGATGATAATGGTAAAGCGAAGCTTCTTCGAGATGTATTCTTTGAGTCTACAGAAAAGGGAGGCTATAAGATAGTAAATGAATCCGATTACAGAATACCTATAAGAGAAATTGAGAATATTTGCGAGTATGAGGTCTTTTCAACAGTATATGAAAAAATGCTGGAGGTTCCTGTACTTAATTATTCAAATGAGCTGGACATACAGCCTATATTTGCGGAGCTTAGGGAATTCCTCCTGCAGAAGCCGGGAGAGGAAATAAGGCTTCCGTATAACGGACTTATCCGTATAGGTCAATTTGAACGTCCAACTTATAAGATGATTAAAAAAGGTCAGGATAATCTGAGAAACTCTATGGCAAACCAGTTGCGTGTATTTAGGGAAGAAAGCAATGGAATGGCTCGAGGATTAAAATCTAAAATGATAGATGCACTGGAGATAATTTTGCAGAAGTATATGCAGGACCTTGGACCATTTGCCGTTATGGAGATAATTGGAGCAGCCGGGGTAGGAAAGTGCGAATCAGACAGCGGAATCATATGTGAGATAAAGAAGCTGGGAGATATGCATAAAAAATATGAGCCTACAGGAGAATTCTCAAGAATTATTGATTCCATCAAGGATATCGTTGCAAAGCGTTTCTTTACATTTCCTTCTGCAAAGAGAGAAACTGAGAATGGATATTATGATGCCTGTGTAAAAGAGACATTGGCATTGGAGAGAAATATCATTATGGAGGCATTTGATTCTCAGGATGTGTTCGGTGATGTTGTCAGATGGTTAAGACAAAGAGCAGAAAGGTTAAATGAAATATATTATCCTTTTGGTGAGGATTTAAAAAATGCTGTATACGACCTTGCTGCAACTGCCAAAAATACGGTAGGATATTTGCTGAAGGATGCCAAGCAACAGAAATTTCTTCCGTCGGATTATATCACTGAGGACAGATTGGAGTATGCTCGTAAGGGAATCATCAATCTTATGATAAATCACGAAGCTGATATAGATAATGCAAGGGTGGTTCCTGTCAAGCAGGAGATGGAAAAAATATACAGAGATACATTTATGGGAATTGATTTGTATGCGCCAGAGAAGCTTATTTCTGTTGCATTTGCGGATGAGCTGCCTACTCTTCAGGATACAAATATGATGTTTGTCACTGTGGGCTCAAATGAAAAGCTTGCACAGATTATGAACAGAGCTGCTGAAGCATTTGTAAGGGGAGCGAAGGCGAAGGTTGATGGTAAAAAGCTTTGCATCCTGAAAAAGGATTGGGGAGATAAGCTTACATATAAGAGATATATTTCTCTACCGGATGCTATGCCACATTTTAGCGAGGCTATTAAGCTGGTTCTTATGTGTGAGCCTTATAATGAGAAGGAGGAATCAATTTCCTTCAATTCAGGTGAGATA
>JBJENB010000082.1:0-8098 GCA_051879975.1 Wujia sp. | reverse complement strand
CACTTTTACTCTCTGTAATAATATCAGCATATTTTTCTTCCAGATTCATCATCTGTTTTTCCCTTAGGTGGTCATTCTTCTGCTCGCATACATAAAAGCCTCTACCGGGAATCGACTCTATTACCCCTTCCTTTTCAAGCTCCTCGTAAGCTCTTTTGGTAGTGATTACGCTTACTGCAAGATCCTTGGCCAGCATTCTTATGGAAGGCATCCCCTCTCCTGCTTTAAGCTCCCCACTCACCACCGCATCACGAATCTGATTTACAATCTGCTCGTAAATTGGCATATTCATTGTTGTTGATATTAATATCTTCATACATTTCCTCTTATTTCTTTTCATTTAACTCTCTGAAATTCTCGTAGTCTGCCAAATAATAAATCATGGGTTTGAAACATTTTACCCTGCAGAAGACAGCAATTATAATGCCCATAAGCATTAAACAGCCCAACAAAATAACATCAGTCAAATGATATTTTATTACTTCAGAAATATGATTTGATTCTCCGCTATGGTTTGAGTAAGATGCTATTGATACAAATATAACATACTGAAAAAATGATACTAACTCTATTACAACGAAAGGCAAAACTCTTACTTTTATTAAATAGCGGAGGTACATTCTGTTATACAAAGTGGTAAAGATAATCACAGCCTCAGCTATACAAATTATAGTACACATAACAATATTATTTATTATTGAATAAACTAATATAGGTGCTACTGCAATCAAAAGAATTGTCATATAAATAGCCATAAGCTTATATAGCATTCCCTTTCTAATAAGCCCTTCCCTTTGCTCTCTCGAATATGGTGCAATATACATATAATCAGGCAGCTCAAATCTAAGCATTGTTGTATCATTTGACAGTTCCGCAATAAGAAGGAACAAATTAATAACATTAAAGGCAATAGCGATTTTTCCATGATGTAATATACTGCCCACAAATATGATAACAACAATCAAGCCTAATATAGCCGTGATGATGCTAGCTTTGTAGATATTTTTTCGCAATAGTCTCGGCATTTTGCTTTCCTCCCTTCACAAAGTAATGCATAAACTCTCTAATATCAGGTTGCTTTGTCTCAAGCTCGGAAGCTATCGCATACCGTTTACTATTTATCACCATCGCACTTGAGCTGTACTTACCCTTTTCCTTATAGATTACAGCCTCCTTTGAAATGAGGTTACATTTATAGTCTTCGCCCTGCACAACCAAAAACCTATCGAGCAAAGCTTCTTTTGTTGAGAAAAAGAGCATTTTCCCTTCCTGCATATAGGCAATATAATCTGCTATTCTGTCCAAATCCTCTGTAATGTGTGATGAGATTAATATACTCCTCTCACCATCCGAAACAATATCTGCACATATTTTAATAAACTCTTCTCTGAAGCTCTTATCCAGGCCTGATGTAGGCTCATCAAATATAAACATACTTGCATTATGGGAAAGGGCAAAGGCAAGCTGGGTCTTTATTTCCATACCCTTGGACAGCTCCTTATATCTCTGATGTCTGTCCAGTCCAAACTTATCCAGATATCCGAGATATCTTTCCATATCAAATTCCCTATAAAGCTCACCATAAAATAAACCTATCTGTTCCAAGGTCATATTCTTATCATACATGCTTTCATCAAGAATAAGTCCAAGACCTTCCTTCAGCTTTGCTGCATTGTCAGCCATGCTGTATCCATTGATAAAAATATTTCCCCCACTCCCCCTATCTCTATTGTATAAGCCAATCAACAGCTTGATAAGGGTTGTTTTTCCGGCACCATTTTCACCTATTAATCCACATATATATCCCTTAGGAAGGTGAAATGAAATATCTTGGATTTTGAAATTATTTAATGTCTTTGTCAGATTATCTACTTTTAACATATTTTTTCCTCTGATTTAATTTGTATGGTGTACTTTTGACGCCCTAATACTACCAAGAAATAAAGGTGTGCATATACTGTATATATCCATATATACAGTATATGCACACCTTTGTCAACCTATATTTACTTATTTATCCATTATCTTTTTTCTGTAGTAGATATCACCGGCTTAACTAACCCAGCTTATACATCTCATATTTTTCTTTATTGTGGGAATACTCTACCCATATTGCACCGATAATCCCTAAAATACCCACCAGCATCAACAGGATGAAATCATGGTTATAGGCATCCAGCTTTCCTAAGGTATCATACCATTCCCTTGCGTGCTTAAAACAATATTTAAAATCCGCATCAATCGACGCAGCCTCCTTAAATGCCTTATGAAGGTTCATGGCAACATGTGTTCTAAATGTCAGATATGTCATACCAACTGCCACCACAGAGCAAATCACCATACTGATACCGGAAAACTTTTTCCCAAGCTTTTCATAGCCATACACAGTTGCAAAGCCTAAACCGACACCTATTATTGCAATAATCTTACCCATTCTGGCAAAAAACAAAATGATAAGAGCTACCAAAAAGGCTCCGGCAATAGCACCTATGGTTCCCATAAGATAATTTTCTTCCTTGCTTTTTTCACCAGCTGCACTATAGGACAGATTTGAAAACAAAGGCTCCGCTGATATTTCACTGAGCAATACATATACGCCCTTTACCTTATACACCGAAGTTGAATCTATTACCCCTCTCTCGTCACAGTTCCGGCATTGATTAGCAACAAGCACTCTGCATACTGCCTTCACCGATTCCACAATAATACCGGAATTTCTGTCTACTCCTCCTGATATAGGGAACACTATATTAATTCTATAGTTGTTGACCTGAATATTTACTCCCTGTGGAATACTCGCAGTATTTAACAGATTACCTGTTGCCTCGCCATTTAAGCTTGCACACAGGGAAATACAAATTCCGGGTCTGCCTGCATTATTTACCCCCACAATAAGCATTGTATATCCGCTGTGAACGCCATAGGCTATCCCTTTTTTATTGTCATATTTAAGCAGTAGCAGCAATGCTGCATCTTTAATTATATTTTTTGATGATGCCATCCTTTATCCTCCCCGGTAAACATTTATTCCCACGGAAATAAGGATAGCATATCAACCAATTTCATGACAAGATGATAATACATTTTCTGGAAATTTTAATACATTAAACCGGAAATATTAAACATCTATCAGGTATTAGAATCGCTTAATCTTTTTGGTTGTATTTTTCTCGAACTCGGTCTCCCGAATTTTTAATCTGCCGACACGCTTATACATAGGTGCTTTTTTATTATACTCATCTATAAATTCCTGAAGCGTATTGGTCAAATCCTTTATTTTTTTCTTTGATGCATATTCATAATCCGGGAAAATCTCCGCTTCTATCACACCCTCGCTGTCGCGGACTAATACCTCCTGAACCAAACGATTTTCAGAGAGCTTGTTCTCTATCTCCTCAGGAGAAACATTCTCTCCATTTGGTGTAATAATCAGATTTTTCTTTCTTCCTGTAAGGAAAACAAAGCCATCCTCATCCACATATCCCAGATCTCCGGTTTTGAGCCATCCATCCTCAAGTGTCTCTGCAGTTTCCTCCGGCATATTGTAATATCCCATCATTACACTGGAGCCTTTTACCCAGAGCTCCTCATCCACTACCTTCGCCTCACAGTTTGGCATAAGCTTTCCAACAGAGCCAACCTTACTGTTCCATGTCAGATTAGTACTGATAACAGGAGCACATTCTGTCATTCCATAGCCCTGTAAAATCGTTATTCCATATTTCTTAAAGGTATCTATGTACGCAGGATTCATATACGCACCGCCGCTACAAATTGTATGAAACTGCTTTCCGAAAACCTTAGCCTTCACAATTGCAGCAGGCATCCAGGAAGCATCCTCCAGCTTCTTGGCAAGTGTCTCAATCATAAGCGGAACCATAAGAATCATGTTTGGCTCAAACAGCTTAATATTTTTTGCAACTCTCATAAGGGAATCATTGATACAGATTACACATCCGATTGATATTCCCTTCAAAATGTCCATACTCAGACAATATGCATGATGAATCGGGAGTACTGACATAATAACCGTTCCCTGTTCAATTTTCATATCAAGACAGGTGGCATTTTCAGCCAGATTACGATGTGTCAGCATAACGCCCTTGCTTTTCCCTGTCGTACCTGAGGTAAACATAATCGTAGCAAGCTCCTCCGGCAACGGCGTATAGTCATATCCGGGTTCCTGTTCTCCTACAAGCTTCCAAAAGGATAGTGTATTATCAACATTTTCGCTCTGATTCATGGAAATAAAATGCTTCAGATCCGGACACTTTTTTGCCGCCTCTTCTGCAACCTTAACCTTACTGTCATCATATACTAATGTGGTTACATCTGCTCTATTAATTAAATCACATAAGTCCTCTTCAGAAAGCTGTGCATCCAGTGGTACTGCAACACTGCCGCTGTTTACAATTCCAAGATATGCAACCACCCATTCGTAGGAGGTTGCTCCTATAATTGCAATATGTTTTTTCTGCTCCCCAAGTGAAGCAAGCGCAGCCGAAAAGCACTCGGAATCCTGCTTTAATTCAGTATATGTTTTGTGGGCTACAGAAATCTTTTTTCCATCCGCATCAGCCTGTTTAACCTTATAACGAAATGCATCGGCCGCTCCATAGGAAGCCTCTGCCTTTACAAGCAAATCCTTAATTGTACTGCTCACAGAATAATTCATCTACTTTTCCTCCTGAAGCTTTTCCAGATAATCAATAGCCTCCTGCACGGTTCGAATATCCGCTGCCTCCTCCTGAACTATTTCAATATCAAATTCATCCTCAATCTCACCCAGCATGCTCATAAAATCAAAGGAGGTAAAGCCAAGATCCTCCATAAAACGGGATTCAGGCTTTATATCCTTCTTATCAACCTCCACAAAGTTCATAATAATATCAGTTAATTTGTCAAACATAATACTCTCCCTCCTTCTGTTAAATAAGCTTCAATATGTCGCCTATCTTCATATATGGCTTCTCTATTCCCTTAAACATAATCTTACACATGTAGTAATAGAAATACTCCAAGGTTTCCTTTGAAATAGCCGCTATCTGATGTTCAAAGTTAAAGTCCAGACCATTGTCCTCCGGTCTGTGCATTACCGTAAGATACAATGCCTGGGTGGTAGCTCCGTTTGGATACCATTTAGTTTTATACTTTATATCCCCAAGCTTACTCAGCCCCTTATCCTTAAGTGTCATAGGCTGATAGGTCAATGACATCGGCTCGTAGGTCCTTCCCGGTGCCACCGGATACAGCTTACTTCTATATGCAAAATATTCTACCGGGTCATAATTGGTATGGCGGAAGATTTCATTTTGCCCATCTCGAATAGCCAATATACCCTCCAGAAATGTCATATCCTCAGATATTATTGTTCTGAATGGGAAGGAGTGAATTCTTGTTCCGCCCGACTTCTTTTCCAAAAGCGTTGCCCTTCTCGCATAAGCCACATTTATTGAAACATCATCATTTCCGTTCATCTTCTGAAGATATGTACGAATTCCCATAATCAGAAGACATTGCAGTGAAATATGCTGTTGCTCACAGAAATTCATAAGTCTTGCCGTCGGTTCTCCCTCCAGATGAAATACATCCAGAGCTGATTCCACATTCGGGGTAATAAATAAAGCTGCCCTTGCCTCCGGATTCGTCTTTCGCTCCTCCAGAAGTGCCCCAGGTCCGTCAATACCATTGTATATCGGTTCCGACTGACCAATCAGATTTTGGAAATATTCTCTGTCTCTCTGTTGAGCCTTGCTGCCCGCCTCATACTCCAAATCCTTCTCAAGCTGTTCTATGTAGGAACGCATCTCCTTTGGATATTCAACTCCCTCATACATAGTGCTACAATAGAGCTCTATAACATCTTTCATAAAGCATATAAGAGACTGGGCATCCAATATAAAATGGTCAGTCAAAAGATATATTCCCTGATTTCCATCCGGAGTTTTAATTATGACAACCCTGTTCATAGGCGAATCTTCTCTTTTAAATGGAACCCTTGTCCATTCTGTCATGATTGCCTCAGCTTCCTCCATGGTCTTGCCTGTAAAATCAACGTACTCAATATCCCTGTCTTCTCTTTCAACTACATACTGATACCAGGCACTTTCCTTTTTATCAAAACAAAAACGAAGTCTCATGGACTCACATCTCTCATAAGCCTTGTAAATAGACTGTCTCAGCACCTCAATGTCCAGCTCATATTCAATCGTAAGACTGGTGCCTACATTCACAACCTCTTTTTTCGGACAACGATCCAGATAATAGAAATGGAATTTTTGCGCTGCCGTCAGAGGATAGGTTTTGTATCCTTTATGTTGCTTCATACAATTGCCTCCCAAACATTAATTTCAATTTAAATACTTCCTAAAAATTCATCCAATGCAGCTTCATATTTTTCTGTATCCTTATAGTAGCTCTCACCATGTGCTGCCCCCTCAACGATAAGTATCTGCTTCCTTGATGCACAACACTCATAAAGTTCATGGCACATTCTTGTCGGAACAAATGTATCCTTGTCACCATGAATGAACAAAACAGGGACCTTAGCTTTTTTCACTTCACGTTTTGCATTACACTCATCCATGCCATATCCTGCAAGCCTTTTGTTTACGATGTCAGCCCCCTGCAAAACCGGAAACGGTGGCAGATGATACATGGTCTTCAATACATGGGTAAATACCTCCTTCGGAGATGTAAAACCGCAATCAGAAATGATCCCCTTTACCTGTTCCGGAAGCTCCAAGCCACTTGCCATCAAAGCAGTTGCTCCACCCATGGAAATTCCATGTAATACAATTTCAACATCCTCGCCCCTTGTCTTAACAACCCATTCAATCCACTTTATTAAATCCTTTCTGTCAAGACAGCCAAAGCCAATATAATCTCCTTCGCTTTCTCCGTGTGCTCTCGCATCAAGATGCAGCATTTCATATCCATTCTTAAAATAATAATCTGTAAGGCCTGTAAAATCCTTAAGACTTTGACTGGTATAGCCGTGAAGACAAATTACAAGACGTTTTTTTTTCATTTACTTTTTTAATTGCAGGAAAATATACTCCATGAAGGCGTATTTCATCAAAGGAGGTAATATAAACATCCTCATGGGGTTGAGCAAGCATAAATTCCTTCCTTTGGGCCAATAGTTCTGAATACTGAGACCAGTCCGTTCCGGCCATCTTGATTGTACGCTCCACATCTACCTTTTGACGCTTCATGGTTCTTCCGTAAAAATAGGCTGTTTCTATCGTACCCGCCAAGACCAACACACCTGCACATACCATTCCATTTTTTAAAATTCCCATACATCCTCCTATATTAATTCCTTATGCTACTTATTCTCTGTTTCTGTTCCCTTGGTGCTTTTCTTTGTCCTTTTTACTTTCTTCTCCTGCTTTTTCTTCATATCAATAATTTCCTTTAATCGAAGTGCCTTGTCGATATTGCCTTCAACCTTAAGCTTCTGCATTGTAAATGCAGCAATCGGATCCAGCTTTCCTTCAGCAAGCTTCATAAATGTATCCGGACTTGAAATAAACTTTGCATCCCTGTCAAAATACTCATAGGGTTCAACATAAAGCTGTCCTTCCTTTACCTCGACATAGAAAATACCCCCACATTCTTCATCTTCAATGTCAAACTGAAATGCCAAATGTTCGTGAATGTCACTTACATCAGTTCCCATAAACTTGTTTTTAATTTCATAAAAAAAATCTGCGTATGTCATAGTGTCCTCCTTTTTTCGACCAGAAGTCGACTGGTTTTATCAAATTATATCACACCTTTCGACCCACGGTCAATCCACGTACAAAAAAAAGAAAGCACCAAAAAATTCCATTATTTTGTGCTTTCATACTTTTTTCTCTATTGTTCGCTACGAAACGATATGATAAAATTCTGAATGTGTGCTTGAAATTATATTCATATATATAATAAAATCAAACTAACACACTTTAGAAAGGTGGCATTCCTACATGGCAGAAACAAACAAATCAAAGTTGATACTGGATGCCCTGCAGCAGTTGATGGAGGAAAAAGATATACAAAATATTTCTGTCAGCGAAATTGCAAACAAAGCAGGTATGGGAAAAGGAAGAGA
>JBJENB010000081.1:0-8201 GCA_051879975.1 Wujia sp. | reverse complement strand
AATGAGTTTATCAGTAGAAAAATTAGAAGGAAGCATGGCAAAATTGACTATAGAGGTGCCTGCAGAGGAGTTTACTAAGGCGTTAACTGAGTCTTATAATAAGAATAAGAACAAGTTCTCTGTTCCCGGATTCAGAAAGGGTAAGGTTCCTCAGGCTTATATAGAAAAGATGTATGGTCCGGCTATATTCTATGAGGATGCTGCTAACAAGCTTATAAATGAGTACTATCCAAAGGAAATCGAGGATTGTGATGTTGATATATGTTCAAATCCGGAAATCGATGTTGAGCAGATAGAGAAGGGTAAGAACTTCATTTTTACTGCCGTTGTTGCAGTTAAGCCTGAGATTAAGGTGGCTGAATATAAGGGAATTGAAATTGATAAGATTGATGCTGAGGTAACTGATGATGAGGTTATGGCAGAGATTCTTAAGGTTCAAAAGGAAAATTCTCGTTCAATTCCTGTAGAGGATAGAGCTGCAAAGCTTGATGATGAGGTTACAATTAACTTTGACGGTTATATTGATGATGTTGCATTTGAGGGAGGAAAGGGTGAGAATTATAAGCTTACTCTTGGTTCTCATTCATTTATTGATACATTTGAGGATCAGATTGTTGGAAAGAATATTGGAGATAAGTTCGATGTTAATGTTACATTCCCGGAGGAGTATCATGTAGCAGACCTTGCAGGTAAGCCGGCTGTATTTAAGGTTGAGCTTCTCTCAATCAATGCAATTGAGCTTCCTGAGTTAGATGATGAGTTTGCTTCAGAGGTATCTGAATTTGAGACCTTTGACGAGTACAAGGAGGATACGAAGAAGATTCTCTCTGTTAAGAAAGAAAGAGAAGTGACTCGTGAGAAGGAAAGTAAAATAATTGAGAAGATTGCTGAAGCAACTGAGATAGAGCTTCCGGAGGCAATGATTCAGTATCATCAGGAGAGAATGTTTGATGAATTTGCACAGAATATGATGTATCAGGGACTTCAGATGGATCAGTATCTCAAGCTTATGAACACAACGAAGGAGGATATGCTTGAGAGAATTAAGCCGGATGCTATTGCAAGAATTAAGTCAAGCCTAATTCTTGATGCAGTTGTTGAAGCAGAGGGAATAACAGCTACTGATGAGGAGTTTGATGAGGAAATTCAGAATATGGCATCAAGCTATCAGATGGAGCCTGAAAAGCTTAAGGAATTAGTTGGAGATAAGGAAGCAAAGAATATTAAGAATGATATAGCTGCAAGAAAGGCTCTTAAGTTCCTCGTTGAGAATTGCAAGGAGGTGTAAACCATGGCGTTAGTTCCAATGGTTATTGAGCAAACTAGCAAGGGAGAACGTTCCTATGATATTTATTCCAGATTGCTCAAGGAAAGGATTATATTTCTAGGGGATGAGGTGAATGATGCAACAGCAAGTCTGGTTATCGCACAGCTTTTATTCCTTGAATCTGAGGATTCAACTAAGGATATAAACCTATATATCAATAGCCCGGGCGGTTCTGTTAGTGCCGGTATGGGAATATATGATACAATGAATTATATCAAGTGTGATGTTTCTACGATTTGTGTGGGTATGGCGGCCAGTATGGGAGCCTTCCTTTTAGCCGGTGGGGCAAAGGGGAAGAGATTTGCATTGCCTAATTCTGAGATAATGATACATCAGCCTCTAGGTGGAACTAAGGGACAGGCCACAGATATTAAGATACATGCTGACCACATTTTACGCACAAGGGCTAAGATTAATAGCATACTTAGTGAGGCTACGGGTAAGCCCCTTGAAATAATTGAGAGGGATACTGATAGAGATAATTTCCTCAGTGCTGAGGAGGCTCTTGAATATGGACTTATTGACTGTATTATGAAAGAGAGATAATTATTGAAATAAAGAGGTGGCTAAATGGCTAATCGTACAGACGATAGAAAAAAATTAAGATGTTCATTTTGTAATAAAAGTCAGGAACAGGTTAGAAAGCTTATTGCAGGACCAAATGTATATATTTGCGATGAGTGTATTGATATATGTTCAGAGATTATTCAGGATGAGTTTGAGGATGAACTTCTGGATACTGACATCAATCTTTTGAAACCTATAGAGATTAAGGAATTTCTGGATGATTATGTAATTGGGCAGGAGACAGCCAAGAAAGTTTTGTCTGTTGCAGTTTATAATCATTATAAGAGAATTTTAGCTGAAAAGGATTTTGATGTTGAGCTTCAGAAGAGTAATATCATTATGATTGGACCAACAGGTTCCGGTAAGACATATCTTGCTCAGACGCTTGCTAAGCTGTTAAATGTTCCATTTGCTATTGCTGATGCCACAACTCTTACTGAGGCCGGTTATGTTGGTGAGGATGTGGAGAATATCCTTCTCAAACTTATACAAGCTGCAGATTACGATATTGAGAGAGCACAGTGTGGTATAATTTACATTGATGAAATTGATAAGATAACCAAGAAGTCAGAGAATGTTTCAATTACAAGAGATGTTTCCGGCGAGGGTGTTCAGCAGGCCTTGCTTAAGATTATTGAAGGGACTGTAGCTTCGGTTCCCCCACAGGGAGGTCGTAAGCATCCGCAGCAGGAGTTTATTCAGATTGATACTACCAATATTCTGTTCATCTGTGGTGGTGCTTTTGAGGGCATGGACAAGATAATTGAGAACAGAATTGGAAAGAAATCAATAGGCTTTAATGCTGATGTAATCAGTAAGACCGATGAGAATGAGGGAGAAATATTAAAGCATGTCCTTCCTCAGGATTTTGTAAAGTATGGACTGATTCCGGAGTTTGTAGGCCGTGTTCCTGTGGCAGTAACCCTTGATTTGCTTGACGAGGATGCATTGGTAAGGATTCTTTCTGAGCCTAAGAGTGCAATATGTAAGCAGTATAAGAAGCTCTTTGAGCTGGATGGCGTGGAGCTGGAGTTTGAAGAGGATGCATTAAGGGCCATCGCAAAGGAGGCAACTGAGCGTAAGACAGGTGCCAGAGGTCTGAGAGCAATAATGGAAAATGCAGTTATGGATCTCATGTACGAGATACCATCAAACGAATATATAGAAAGCTGTATTGTTACTAAGGATGTTATTACTTCGGGAGCGGCACCGATATTAAAGTATTCTGAGTCGCCACGTCCTAAGAAGACTAATCTCAGAAAACATATCAGACACAATGAAGACAGTATAGCATAATCATTATACAACAATACCCTTCATATCATATCGATTATCGGTATAATGTGAGGGGTATTCTTATAGCAGGAGAGATAAGTATGGTAATCAAAAGTGCAGAGCTGGAAACAGTTTGTGGAATAACAAGTAAATTGCCTGATAATTTATTGCCGGAGGTGGCTTTTGCGGGCAAATCAAATGTGGGAAAATCCTCATTGATAAATGGCTTGCTTAACAGAAAGGCATTGGCCAGAACATCATCATCCCCGGGAAAAACACAGACCATCAATTTTTATAACATAAACAAAGCATTATATTTTGTTGATTTGCCGGGATATGGATATGCGAAGGTGTCTCAGGAAATACGTGAGAAATGGGGAAAAATGATTGAGAGATATCTTCATACATCAAAACAGCTGAGAACCGTTTTTTTGCTTGTGGACATAAGACACGCACCTGGAGAAAATGACAAGACAATGTATGATTGGATTGTTGCCAATGGATACGAGCCGGTCATTATTGCAACGAAGCTGGACAAAATTAAAAGAAGCCAGAAGGATAAGTGTATCAAGATAATAAGAGAGAAGCTTGGAGCAGGTTCGGACACAAAAATAATCCCCTTCTCCTCGTTGACAAAACAGGGAGCAGAGGATATATGGATGCTTATTGATTCAGCCATAGCTGATTAACCAGATAATCATATATGCCGGAGCTTTTGGTTCTCCAATTATTACAGATTGTTTCTGCCTGGGATTTGGTTGGAACATCAAATCTCAAATCAATCAGTTTTTCCTTTCGGTCTTTGATTATGCATTCTACTGTATACCAATTAGAATCATTGTAATAGTAGTCTGCATATATCTCAGATTCGTTTTTTACGTTTATTTTTTCGGCTTTAAGATACTCTAAGATATCTTCCTTGATTGCATAAGGAAGCCGGTTCTCAAAATAAGATAGAGCCTCTTCACCGGAATTCGTTATCTTATAATGTATTGTGTCGCGGATTGTATCCGTGGAAATAAATCCGTTGTCAATCATTTCACTTAGGGCTTCATGAAGATTAAATAGATTCGTGTAGCCTTTTCCTATAACAAAATCGGAAATCATTGAATTGGTCATCGTATAGTTGGTTCTGTCCAGCATGAATAGGACGATTAATTTGTACAATAAAAGACCTTCCATGTTTTATCCTCCTGAATATATGTAAAATATACGATAACTAAATGGAAAAAGCAAGATTTTTTGGTTTACCTTTTTGGAATAATGTGCTAATATTGATGTATCGTATGGATAATCAAGTTTATTTCAGACTTTCAGGAATCTTTTATATACCCATTAAGAAGGAGATATTATGAATTTTAGAGAATCGTCTTTGGCGGAGCTAAGAGAATTTGCCAAGAACAAAGGAATCAGAAACATTTCAACCTTAAAAAAACATGAATTAGTTGAATTATTGGAAAATGTTGAGAAAATGACACAGAGTAGTGACAGGAATTCACAGAGTGAGAGAAATACACAGAGTGACAGGAATGCTCAAAGTGAGAGGAATACACATAGTGACAGGAATGCTCAGAGTGCTGAGAGAAATACTCAGAGTAACGATAAAATGAATCAGGGCAATGAGAATAAGAAGCCTCAGCAGCAGGAAGAGCAGAGCTCTAACATTTGCGTTTTTGATGGACAGGAATATAACAAAGACTTGGATAGTGGACTTGTTGCAGATGGTATACTTGAGGTTTTGCCTGAGGGATATGGGTTTATCAGAAGTGCAAATTATATGCCGGGAGACAAGGACATCTATGTTGCCCCTGCACAAATTAGAAAATTTGGACTCAAAAAGGGAGATATTATTGGTGGTCCGATTAGATCAAAGACACAAGGTGAGAAGTTTAGTGCGTTGCTGTATATAAAGCATGTAAATGGTTATCTTCCGTCAGATGCGGCAAAAAGAAAGCCATTTGAGGATATGACGCCTATTTTCCCTAATGAGAGAATAAGCTTAGATGAAAACAATGCACCGGTGGCAATCAGAATAGTTGATTTATTATCCCCTATTGGTAAGGGACAGAGAGGTATGATTGTATCACCGCCTAAGGCCGGTAAAACGACACTCTTAAAGGCAATTGCAAAAAGCATAAGCACCCATAACAGGAATATGCACCTCATTGTACTTCTTATTGATGAGCGACCGGAAGAGGTAACTGATATAAGAGAGTCTATTGAGGGACCGAATGTGGAGGTAATTTATTCAACCTTTGATGAAACACCTGATCACCATAAACGAGTTTCCGAGATGGTAATGGAACGTGCCAAGAGATTGGTTGAGCATAAGAAGGACGTAGTAATTCTTCTCGATAGTATTACAAGACTGGCCAGAGCATATAATCTTACTGTACCGGCCAGCGGAAGAACCTTGTCAGGTGGTCTTGATCCTGCAGCATTACATATGCCTAAGAAATTCTTCGGAGCAGCCAGAAACATGAGAGAGGGCGGAAGCCTTACTATTCTTGCAACTGCATTGGTAGAGACGGGAAGCCGTATGGATGATGTAGTATTTGAGGAATTCAAGGGAACAGGTAATATGGAGCTTGTTCTTGACAGAAAGCTTTCAGAGAAGAGAATCTTTCCTGCTATTGATATTGCTAAGTCCGGTACGAGACGTGATGACCTTCTTCTTTCTCCGGAGGAGCAGGAGGCAGTAAGCGGAATTCATAAGGCATTGACAGGTTCAAAAGCTGATGAATTTGTGGAAGAAGTCTTGAAGCTTTTTGTAAGAACAAAAAATAACAAGGAATTTGTGGAGTATGTGAAAAAATCTTTACTAAGATAAATAAATAATGAAAAAAGTACTTGAATTTATATATACGCTATGATAAAATAGCAAGCGTTGTGGTTGCCATATCCCACGTGGCGATAAGGCAATATTTAAATTAGAATCTTAATAGTAATTTTTTATAAAGAGGTGAAAAAGATGAGAGAAGGAATACATCCAGATTATTATCAGGCAAAGGTTGTATGTAACTGTGGTAACGAGTTCGTAACAGGTTCAACAAAGGAGGATATCCACGTTGAAATTTGTTCAAAGTGCCATTCATTCTATACAGGACAGGTTAAGGCTGCACAGGCTCGTGGTAGAATTGATAAGTTCAACCGTAAGTATGGTGTTACTCAGGCATAATTAACTGATAGCGTAAATTATAAGGCTTGTTACCTAGTGTAGCAGGCCTATTATTTTAACTGTAAATTTTTTAAGGTTTCTAAACGAGACTATTTTATATAAAGGACAAACCAATATGGGTATGGTCAGAATTGGTGGACAGGCTGTTATCGAGGGAGTCATGATGAAAAATGATGGCGAATATGCTATAGCAGTCAGAAAACCTGATAAAGAAATTGAGGTAAAATTAAATAAGTGTAAGGCGGCATCTGAAAAACCAAAGCTTTTCAAGATGCCTATTATTCGTGGTGTAATCAGCTTTGTTGAATCTTTGGTTATAGGAGTAAAGGCTTTGACCTATTCCTCTGAATTTTATGAAGATGAGGAGACTAATGGTAATTCAAATCCCGCCCCATCCAATGGTGGGAATAATATAAAGAATACTGATGGTAAAACCTCGAATGGTGACGAAATGGGTGGTTTTGCTATGTTTCTCACGGTTGCTTTTTCAATTGTAATGGCAATTGGACTTTTCATGCTTTTGCCGGCTTTCATTGTTACACTTCTGGATAATATAATAAAAAATAATATTTTGCTTGGTATTATTGAAGGAGTTATTCGTTTGGGAATATTTCTGGCATATGTATGGCTTATTTCATTGATGGAAGATATAAAGCGCACCTATATGTATCATGGTGCAGAGCATAAAACAATAAATTGTCTGGAACATGGAGAGGATTTGACTGTAGAAAATGTAATGAAGCATTCAAGATTTCATAAGCGTTGTGGAACAAGCTTCCTGTTTGTAGTTATGATGGTCAGTATTCTGGTATTTATGTGTATTTCAACCAGAATTGTATGGTTAAAGCTTTTGTTAAGGATGTTACTTGTACCTGTGATAGCGGGGATTTCCTATGAATTTATACGTTATGCCGGAAGAAGTGACTCTAAAATAGCAGATTTACTTAGTAAACCCGGATTATTGATACAGAGATTGACTACAGCAGAGCCAACTCCTGATATGGTTGAGGTTGCCATAAAATCTGTGGAGGCTGTTCTTGACTGGCAGGCATATCTTGAGGAAGAAAGAGCAAAGCAGGAGGATGCTGGACTTGAAGCTTAGAGAACTGATGACGGTCGGGATGTCAATTCTTAAGGAAAATGGAATTAGTACTGCTGAGTCAGATATCAGGGTTCTCATTATGCATTTGCTGGGAATTGGATATACTGACATCATTATGAAATATGAGGATGACATAGATGAAGAGCTATGTAATTCATTTATAGAGCTTGTGAGTAGGAGAAAAACACATGAACCATGTCAGTATATTACCGGTAATCAGGAATTTATGGGATATGGCTTCCATGTGGAGAAGGGGGTTTTGATTCCCAGACCTGAGACGGAGATATTGGTTGAGGAGGCTTTGAAGCTGACAGAGAATAGGGACAGTATTAATGCTCTGGATATGTGCTGTGGTTCAGGCTGTATTGGTATCAGCTATAAGCTTTTTAGAGATAAGCAGGGCAAGAAAACCGATATGACCTTAGCTGATATTTCAGATAAGGCAATAAATGTCTCCACATATAACAATGATAATCTGAGGGCTGATTGTAGGCTGGTACAAACAGACCTTTTTGAAAATATAACAGGAAAATTTGACATCATTCTGTCCAATCCACCGTATATTAAAACCTCTGATATTTCGGAGCTTATGGAGGAGGTAAGGGATTATGAGCCTTCCCTTGCGCTGGACGGAAGAGAGGATGGCTTATTCTTCTACAGAAAAATAATTGATGAAGCAAAAAAATATCTGTTGAATAACGGAATTATTATTTTTGAGATTGGATACGACCAATATGAGGACATTAAAGATC
>JBJENB010000080.1:0-2141 GCA_051879975.1 Wujia sp. | reverse complement strand
ATTAAGTCAAAGGGCAAAAAGGGTAAAATAGAAATAGAATATTATTCAGAAGAAGATTTAGAAAGAATTACCCAACTTTTATACAGTGCAAAATAACAAGTGAGGTCAGCTTATGAATATAACCATATTGGGTTTCGATATAAAGCTCATCACAGTTATTCTCGCTGTGATTGTCATTTTGCAGATGATACTAATATTTATAATCATCCACAAAATGAATATAATGAGCAGGAAATATAGTGCTTTAATGAGTGGCAAAAAAGGAATAAGCCTGGAAAAAATCGTTCGGGTACGTTTTAAAGAAATGGACCTGGTAAAAGAAAACGAGAAACGATTAAACAAAGAGCACAAAGAGAATAAGAAAAAGCTTGTTTCATGCTTAAGCAAAATGGGATTGGTAAAATATGACGCCTTTGATGAGATGGCAGGGAAGCTTAGCTTTGCATTGGCACTCTTAAATGATGAAAACTCCGGGGTAGTAGTAAATGCCATGCACTCCAGAGAGGGTTGCTTCACCTATGCAAAGGAAATAATTAAAGGAGAGTCATACATTCCATTATCCGAGGAGGAGAAGGAAGCTCTCGAAAGGGCGAAAACCGTTGAAGAAGAAATCGAAGATTTAACCAAGGAGGCAAACTCCGAGGACGATATAGAATTCGACTTATAGAAAAGGAGAGAATTATGTTAGACATTAAATTTGTAAGAGAAAATCCTGATTTAGTAAAAGAGAACATTAAGAAAAAATTTCAGGATAGCAAGCTTCCCCTTGTTGATGAGGTAATAGAGCTTGACAAGAAAGCAAGGGCTCTTCAACAGGAGGCAGACGAATTAAGAGCAAAGAAGAATGCCATTGCAAAACAGATAGGCGCTCTTATGGCACAGGGAAAGAAGGATGAGGCTGAGCTAGTTAAGCAGGAGGTTGCTAAAAACGCAGCAAGACTTGCTGAACTGGAAAAGCAGGAGCCGGAAATTAAAGAAGAGCTCAAGAAAAAAATGATGGTAATACCTAACATAATTGATCCTTCTGTTCCTATTGGTAAGGACGATTCAGAGAACGTAGAGCTACAAAGGTTTGGTGAGCCAGTTACACCTCCATTTGAGGTTCCTTACCACACAGATATAATGGAAAAACTGAACGGAATAGACTTGGACAGTGCGAGAAAGGTTGCAGGAAATGGCTTTTATTATCTTATGGGCGATATTGCAAGACTTCACTCAGCAATCATTTCCTATGCAAGAGATTTTATGATTGACAGAGGCTTCACATACTGTATCCCTCCTTTCATGATTAGAAGTAACGTTGTTACAGGAGTAATGAGTTTTGCAGAAATGGATGCTATGATGTACAAAATCGAGGGAGAAGATCTTTATCTCATAGGTACAAGTGAGCACTCAATGATTGGTAAATTCATTGATACAATGATAAATGAGGATCAGCTACCTCAGACTCTGACCAGCTATTCACCTTGCTTCAGAAAGGAGAAGGGCGCTCATGGTATCGAGGAGAGAGGTGTATATCGTATACACCAGTTTGAAAAGCAGGAGATGATAGTTGTTTGTAAGCCTGAAGAAAGTCCTATGTGGTTTGATAAGCTATGGCAGAACACCGTTGATTTATTTAGGTCTATGGATATTCCTGTTAGAACAATTGAATGTTGTTCCGGTGACCTTGCGGATTTAAAAGTGAAATCTTATGACGTTGAAGCATGGTCTCCTCGTCAGCAGAAATATTTTGAGGTAGGAAGCTGCTCGAACCTTGGGGATGCACAGGCTCGTCGTCTTGGTATAAGAGTAAAGGGCAAGGATGGAAAGTATTTTGCCCATACTTTAAATAATACCGTAGTGGCACCACCACGTATGTTAATTGCTTTTCTTGAGAATAATTTAAATGAAGATGGAAGCGTCAACATCCCAGCGGTATTAAGACCTTACATGGGTGGTAAAGACATTGTAAAATAATGAAATCGAATCAGGCCAAACACCTGCAGCGATTTTACAAAATACATTTCGAAATAATAAGGAGGTTCACATGCATTCATATTTGAGAGCAATTGGCTTTAGCAAATATAAATCCAGAAAGCACCTTGAAAATATATATGTGAATACTCTTAAGAACCCTAATAGAAAGATTGTCACAACCA
>JBJENB010000079.1:0-8245 GCA_051879975.1 Wujia sp. | reverse complement strand
AAAAGTCCTATGGCTATCCATGCCTGATTGGCACCATAGGCATAAATACATCCCGGAAGACCCATGAGTAGCCAACCACTCATATCTGATGCCTGGGCAGAAAGAGCCGCTACCCAACCTCCAAGATTTCTTCCTCCAAGGAAATAGTCGTCTGCATTTTTGTTCTTTCTTGCATTCGAAGCTCCAATAATGAGCATTCCCAACATATAGCAGGCAAATGCAATAAGTATCCAAGCTGTCATTTAATCTTCGGTCTCCATAACTAGAAGATATCCGCTATCTATCGTTATGTGACCTTCCTCCTCTCTTAATTCGTTGCTGATACCAACAGTTTCTTCTTTTATCATAGTGGCATTGTTTAACTCATATTTGAAACCCTTAAGTGTTATTCCCGTCACCTTATCTGAATATGGAATCAGGGAAATATATCTACCGAAGGAATTCTTTTTGATAATACTAAGCTGCCTATCTATCATTCTTATGCGATTATTACTGTCAGCAATAATCATTTCAACCCCACCCATACGAGCAAGCTTTAAGAGTGCATAATTTCCCTGCACATGATCAAGCCTGGTACCGGTGGCTCCCAGAACAAGAATCTGCTCCGGCTTATATCTTAGGGCATGTAATACTGCCACATGTGTATCAGTATAGTCCTTCTCTGAATTCAAAATAATAGCACCAGGGCTATCAACGAATATAGCTCTGATGCTTTCATTCGCAGAATCAAAGTCGCCTATTGCAATATCAGGCTTTATATCCAGTCTGACAAGTGCTTCAAGGCCCTTATCAACGCCAATTATATACTGATAATCCTGTGATTTATAAGCAGTATCAAGAAGCTTATAATCCACATTTCCACCTGTAACTATCAAAATTTTATTATAAACGATATTATTATCCATAGCTTATACCAAAATTATGCATCTTTATCAAGAAGTCTGTGAAATTCCTTCACATTTGCTTCAATGTCACCCTTAAATACTGCTGAGCCGGCAACCACAACATTTGCCCCCACCTCAAGCACAAAAGGAACATTGTCCAAGGTTATTCCACCATCTACCTGAATGAGTAAATCCTTGTTTATGGACTCTGCATATTGCTTCACCTGTTTTAATTTATCCAAAGCAATCGGCATAAATTTCTGTCCCCCAAAGCCCGGCTTGACACTCATAACAAGAATCATATCCACATCTCTTACATATTCCTTAAGGACTTCTACCGGTGTTTCAGGACTTATGGCCACTCCTGCCTTCATTCCCTTAGCCTTGATTGATTCGATTGTGTCCCTGAGACTGCTGCATGCCTCATAGTGAACAGTCAGCATATCTGCACCCGCCTCCTTAAAGGCGTCAACATACCGAATCGGCTCCGTAATCATAAGATGTACATCGAAAAAGCTGTCGGTTATTCCTCTTATGCTTTTAACAACCGGAGGTCCATAGGATATATTCGGAACAAATACTCCATCCATTATATCAAGATGGAACCACTTTGTTCCCGCTTTATCTAACACAGCTACATCATCTGCAATATGGTTAAAATCTATTGAAAGTAATGAAGGCGAAAGTATATTCATCTTACCATTTCCTCTTATCCTTAAGCTCATTGTACATCTGTACATAATTGTCATATCTTAGTCTGCTGACCAATCCCTGTTCCAATGCAGCCTTCACACCACAGTCCGGCTCATTGATATGGACACAGCCCGAAAATCTGCATTTCCCCTGATGTATGGCAAATTCCTCATAATAATTTTTAAGCTCCTGAGGCTCCATGTCCTCCACATAAAGGGAAGCAAAGCCCGGCGTATCCATAATAAATGTGGAATTCTCAATAAAGATAAGCTCCGAATGTCTTGTGGTATGCTTACCTCTCTTAATCTTCTCACTAATCTCTCCGGTTTTAGCATTTGCATCCGGTCGTAAAATATTCAAAACAGAAGATTTTCCTACCCCTGAAGGTCCGGCAAGAACCGAGGTTTTTCCTCGAATGATTTCCCGCAATCTGTCAATATCATTGGAGGCTGTTCCATCATCCTCCAAAGCCCTGGTATGAATAATCATTACCTCATAACCACAGGCTGCGTAAATACTACGAATTTCCTCCGCCTTTGACTCATCAACCAAATCATTCTTATTAAGACAAATTATGGATTTAACCTCCTGCCTTTCCATCATAATAAGAAACCTATCCAGAAGATTATAATTCGGTTCAGGATCCGCCAATGCAAATACAACTATAGCCTGGTCCACATTTGCAACAGCAGGTCTTATTAGCTTATTACATCTGGGCAATATATCAGATATGTTACCCAGATGCTTATTTTCATCAATTATATCTATTACCGCATCATCGCCCACTGCCGGCTTGATGCTTCGATTCCTGAAGCTTCCCTTAGCCTTACACTCATATACGTTTCCATCCTCACAGTGGACATAATAGAAGCCGCCTATTCCCTTAAGAATCTTTCCACGCATCAGTGTTACTCCCTGACCTCTGTATATGTTATAGAGGTGCTTGTAGAGAATACATTTGTAATATTATTGCCTGATGCATCAATCACCACGATATCAGCCACATTAGAATCTGTCGGTTGTTCAGAGAGACCTGTCTTAGTTCCTGACACACTAAATGAGGTTCCGGCTGTTACAGTATATGGTTCATCCTTAACTACATCTTCACCAAAGAGAATACGGATTGTCACTGCCTGACCATCATATACAGGGTCATTACACATTACCGTACCGGAAATATTTGCAGTATAAGTGATATTTACCTCCTCCGGTCCGTCACTGATTACAAAATCAACCTTATCTCCCTCCTCAAGGGTAGTACCCTGCGGATGACTCTGACTAATTACCTGACCCTCAGGAACATTTGGATCATTCTGGTGAGATACTGTACCCACCACAAGCTTTACAGACTCAAGAGATGTCCTTGCCTGATCCTCAGTTAAGCCCTTAAGATTCGGAACCGTTGCAGGCTTCGACTCCTTACCGTTGCTTATTGTTATGGTAACAGTTGAACCCTTGGCAGCGCTCTGATTCCCCTCCGGAGACTGTGAAATTACCTTATTCTTCTCCACCGTATCGCTATACTCATAAGCATACTTTACTATAAATCCCTCCTGGTCAAGAAGCTTGTATGCACTTTCCTCGTCAAGTCCAACAACCGAAGGAATTGCAACAGGCTCTGAACCAGCACTGACATAGAGTATAATCTCTTCATCCAAAGGAATTATCTCATTCTTCTTAATACTCTGGTCAAATACATAGCCCGCCTGAACATCTGAATTCTCAGCAGTCTCAATCTTAATATTGGTAAAGCCTTCCTTGTCAAGCTGGCTCTTTGCGGCCTCCTGCTCAAGTCCAACCACATCCAGCATTGCCTTCTCAAGAACTTCCTCTGTGGTGGTATCCGTTGTAGTTGGATCCTTCTTGGATTTGCCAAACAGACCCATGATTTTGCCAAGGAAGATAAATATGATAATAGCTATTATTACAGCTGTGGCAATTCCCGCAATGGTAACTGCCATTTTAAGATTAGGGTCCATGTCAGAATTATCATCCTCGTCATCCTCGTCATAATCCTCATCCCTGACCTTCTTAAGATTTCCTTTTCTGGAAACCTGCTCATCCTCGTATTCGTCATCCTCGTCGTCCCATACCTCATCGTCAAGAAGCTGGTTTATCTTATTGTTAACAGGTATTGCACTGATGCCTCCTGTTGCCTTAAGCTCTCCCATCTCATTCTGTATTGGAACATTGTTTGAAAATGTGTCCAACTGGCTATTGCTGTATGGATCTCTTGCGGCGCTGCCGTCTCTAATCGCCTGAACATCCGCCTTAGTCCATTCCTGGGTAGGACTATTCGTTATGGCTGTTGGGGCAACTACTATATCAATATTAGGGTTATTCTGAACTCTCTTTAAATCCGCGATAAGTGCACTTGCAGTAAGATATCTTCTCTCAGGCTTCTTCTGTGTTGCCTTCATAATAACCTTTTCAAAGCTTGAATATATATCCGGATAATACTGTCTTGGTGGAATAATATCACTCTGAATATGCATAAGTGCTACAGAAACATTGTTGTCTCCCTCAAAAGGCACTCTTCCCGTTACCATCTCATACATGGTGATACCAAGAGAATAGATATCACTTCTCTCATCACTGTATCCACCTCTTGCCTGCTCCGGCGAAATGTAATGTACACTTCCCATTGCACCTGAGGTAAGCGTATTGGAGGTGGTAGCCTTGGCAATTCCGAAATCCGTTACCTTTATATTGCCATTCTTTGCCACTATTATATTCTGTGGTTTAATGTCTCTATGGATAATATGACTATCATGAGCAGCCTCAAGACCTGATGCAATCTGAATAGAAAAATCTATAGCAGTATCCATGTCAAGTCTGCCATTTTTCTCAATATATTCCTTAAGTGTTATTCCATCTACCAGCTCCATAACTATGAAGTAGATTCCGTCATCATCATACACATCATATACATTTACAATGTTAGGATGTGTAAGACCTGCTGATGCCTGTGCCTCAATTTTGAATTTGGATACAAAATTCTTGTCATTGCTAAACTCCGGCTTAAGCACCTTGATAGCAACATTACGGTTCAGTCTATGGCATCTTGCCTTGTATACGATAGACATTCCGCCTGCACCAACAACCTCTAGGATTTCATATCTATCACATAATATCATTCCTGGTTTTAACATTGTTTCTACCCTTTCTGTTACATTCTTGACTCAATCTATTCTGATACGATTACTACTGATATATTATCGGAGCCGCCATAATAATTAGCTCTGTCAATCAGAGCCTGGGCCATATCTTTTAAGTCATAGTGCTCAACTATAATATCCATTATTTCATCATCTTCTACCATATTAGATAATCCATCTGAACAAAGGAGTATCTTATCTTCTGGTTTTAAATCTATCTCAAAGAAATCCGGTATTACCTCATCCTTAGAGCCCATAGCCCTGGTGATAATATTCTTCTCAGGATGATTACGCCCCTTCTTTCTCTCGAGTTCTCCGTTTCGAATCAACTCCTCAACCAGAGAGTGATCCATTGTTATCTGTACTATACCATCATTTATAATATATAATCTACTGTCTCCAACATTTGCCACATAGAGCTTATCCTCCAGAACAACGGCGACAACCATTGTGGTTCCCATTCCATAAAGCTCCGGATCACTACTGGAGGCCTTATATATTTCATTATTAGCAAATATCATGGCACGCTTCAGTACTGCAATCGGGTTTTCCAAGGTAGACCTCTCAACAAAGTCAACCAATATGTCAATAGCCATTCTGGATGCCTGATCTCCTGCTTTATGTCCTCCCATACCATCGGCAACTATGTAAAGGTTAGGCAGTGGTCCAACCGGTAAATCACTATAAAATATGCTGTCCTGATTATTGCTTCGCTTATTTCCTTTATCCGTTTTTCCACTAGATCTCATCAGTTTCCTCCTGAGTGTTCTTGGAATACTTTCTCCGCAACTGACCACAGGCAGCGTCAATATCGCTACCCATACTCTTTCTTATAGTAACATTTATTTGTTTTTTTTCAAGTCCTAATTTAAATTTCTCAATGGAAGCAGAGTCACTCTTTTCAAAGTTTCTCTCCTCAACGGGATTAATTGGAATCAAATTCACATGACAATTAATACCCTTAAGCAAGGCTGCAAGTCTCTCCACATGCTCCCTTGTGTCATTCTTTCCCTTTGCCAGACTGTACTCAAAGGTAATTCTACGCCCGGTCATATCAAAATATGCCTTACATGCATCTATTGTTTCCTTTAGAGAGTATCTTGATGCTATGGGCATAAGCTCTTTTCTCTCCTCATCTGTGGTTGCATGGAGAGAAAGCGCAAATGTTATGGCCAGATTTTCCTTTGCCAAATCATATATTCGTGGCACTATACCACAGCTGGAAACCGTTATGTTTCTTTGGCTAAGGTTATACCCCTCCTCTGCCGTAAGAAGCCTTATAAATCGAATAAGGTTCTCATAGTTATCAAGAGGTTCTCCCGTTCCCATGACCACCACATTAGATATCCTCTCACCTGTTGCCCTCATGGTTGCATAAACCTGTTCAAGCATTTCCGATGCACTAAGATTTCTAACCAGACCTCCTATGGTTGAGGCACAGAAGCGACAGCCCATCCTGCATCCTGCCTGAGAGGATATGCACACGGAATTACCATAGCTATATCTCATAAACACAGTTTCTATCATCTGTCCGTCATATAATTTATATAAAAATTTTATTGTCCCATCTGACTTGGAGGTTTGTCTTGTTACCTCCTTAATTGTTGAGAAGCCTGACTCATTTATTTCCTGCCTAAGGGGCTTGGGGAGATTGGTCATTTCGTCCACTGAACCCACATATTTTTCATGCATCCAGCCAAAGAGCTGCTTCGCACGGAAGGCAGGTTGCCCCTTCTCCTTTATCCATTCATTAAGCTCTGTCAGATACATTGACTTGACGTCTAAGGACTGCATAGTAAAATCCATCGCAATGTTCAACTCCCTGTAAAAACAATCTGTCCTCCACAAGACTATATTCTCTGTGGGTAGCTAAAAACGCATCAATATTTTCCCTGTTTTCCTCAGGATTTATGGTACATGTGCTGTAAAGAAGGATGCCTCCATCCCTTACATGAACTGCCGCATTATCCAGAATACTTTTCTGAAGAGGAATAAGCTCATTAATTGAAGCTTCTGTTAATCTATATTTGATATCATTTTTTCTTCCGATTATTCCAAGCCCAGAGCATGGCACATCAGCAATAACCACATCTGCAATAATATCTATTGGTTGTGTGGCATCGTGACTGCTTATGTTTACATTTTCCAAACCAAGCCTCTGTACATTATCCTGTATAAGCTCCAGTTTATCCTCTGATATATCCATGGAATACACGATTCCAGTACCCTCAGTATACTCCGCCGCCAAAGTCGTCTTGCCTCCGGGTGCTGCACAAAAATCTATAACCGTGTCTCCCGGCTTTATTCCCGCTGCCCTTATAGCACACATGGAGCTCTCATCCTGAACTGTAAAAAGTCCCTGTTTATATCCCGGAATTTTTCTGATAAAATCATAATTTTCAAGCAACAATGCTCTGTCGTCATAATAACCATCGCAAACAGCTATACCTGCTTCCTCAAGCAGCTGTCTCAGAGCATCCCTTGTAGTCTTAGTCATATTGACTCTTATGGTTGTTGCCCTGTCCGCAAAGGATGCGGCAATTATTTGTTCACCCTGTGATTCATAATCAACCAATATTTTATTTACAAGCCATAGCGGCATGGAATATTTTATTGACAGGGCATAGGCTTTATCCCTGCTCTCATCGGGATAGGAAATGTGATCCTTCTCCCTTGAAATAGTTCTTAGAACACCATTAACAAATCCGGAAAGGTTTCCAAATCCATGCTTTTTTGCAAGCTTCACCGTCTCGTTACAGGCTGCACTATCCGGAACACTGTCCATGAAAATAATCTGATAGGTCCCCATTCTAAGAAGACATCTAATCATAGGTTTACATTGATTTATCTTTGTCTTTGAGAAGCAATTTATTATATAGTCCAGAGTCAGTTTCGTTTCAATGGTTCCCTCTGCAAGTCTTGTAATAAATGCCCTGTCCGTCTTATCGGAGAATTGATTCTGCCTCAATGCCTTTCCCAGAGCAATATTAGAAAAAGTGCGCCCTGTCTCCGTATCCATCAATATATTGAGTACAACCTCTCTTGTGTTAATCTGTGTCATAATTTTACCCCGCCATCATTCCAACAGTAAGCTTATTACCATTCAGATATGAGGCAGTATCCATCTGCTTTTTACCCTCCGGCTTAAGACTCTTAATCACCAGTGCGTCCTTTCCACAGGCTATGGTAAAGCTTTTCTTTGTCACCTCTATTATCTCTCCCGGTTTAAAGGCAGTTACATCAGTTTCCTTAACCATTGCCCCATATATCTGAACACTCTTTCCATCTATAGTTGTATAAGCACAGGGCCATGGAATAAGTCCCCTGATTCTTCTTTCAATAGCCACCGCATCCATGGTAAAGTCAATGCTTCCCATTTCCTTTTTAAGCATTACCGCATAGCAGCTCTTAGAATCATCCTGCTTCGTTCTTGTGGCTGTTCCTGCTTCAAGGTCATGTAGCGTTTTCAGAATCAACTCTGCTCCCGCCTCAGACAGCTTATCGTGAAGG
>JBJENB010000078.1:0-8271 GCA_051879975.1 Wujia sp. | reverse complement strand
AGTGATGTGTTTGATGCCTCTTATAATATAGCTTATGCCGGTATACTTGAGAAGGAAATAATATTGTCCTCAGATGAATATTTTGTGATGGGAGACAATATTGATGAAAGTAAGGATAGCAGATACAGCGATATAGGACTTGTAAGGGAAGAAAATGTAATTGGAAGAATCTGCTTCCCGATTCCATAAATCGAAAAAACATAGTTTAATAAGAAAGCTCAGTATAGGATGAAAGAACTAAAATCAAGTTAGGAAAATGAAATGAAAAGATATCTTAAATCTAAATCCAATAAAAAACAAATGAATGTATTTCTTCCCGGGATATTCCTATCTTTGGTTGCAAGCTTCATGATATGTGCATTTGCACCTATGGAGCTCTATTCTACAAATGTGAATGAGTTTACCTTTGATTCACGACTTTTAATTCCGGTTGTAATAAAAATGTTTGCCATAGGCTTCCTTGCAAGTGCGTTGGTAATGACAATACTATATATGATTAATGAAACACTGTACAATGTTGTACTTGTGGTTTATTTTATAGCCTTTGTGGTAACCTATGTGCAGGGAACCTATATGGCGGGAAGTATTCCGGTGTTGGATGGAACCCCTGTGGATTGGAGCATTTACAGGAAGCAGAATATTGCGACATTGATATTATTGATAGTAGTATTAATGATTTGCTTTTCTATCATCAAGCTTGCTAAAATGCAGGGCATGTATAAGGTTACCAAGGTATTCTCATTGTTTATTATGATAATCCTTTCCTTCACCATGTTATATGAATTCTTTGATAATCATGCGGACATGAATAAGGAAAATGACAGATATGTGTCAGCAAACAATATGTTTGAGATGTCAAAGAATCAAAACTTTGTTATTCTTTTACTTGACTGTGTTGACGCAAGAGTAATGACGCAGCTTATGGAGGAAAATCCGGAATATAAGGAAATATTTGAGGATTTTACCTATTATAGAAACACGATGTGTACATATCCATACACTACCCAGTCAATTCCATTTATTTTAACCGGACAGTGGTATGAAAATGAACAGTCATACGAGGATTATTGTAGAGAAGCCTATGCCAATTCTCCACTATTGGTGGAGCTTGAAAAGAGAGATTATAAAATTGGATTATACGAGAAGGATTTGCCGGGCATAGGTGATTATGACAGATATGACAATATCATTTATGCTGATGAAGCAAAGGTGAATTTCAAGGATTTTAGTTATCTTGAGCTTAAGGCTATGGGATTTAAATATTTCCCTTATTTTGTTAAGGAGCATTTTGGCTATGACAATACAGATTTCAATAATCTGAGATATAACGATGACATTGAGATTTTTTCTGATGTAGATGACCAGTTCTACAGATTTATGAAAAATAGTACTGTCACGCTGACGGAGCAGAAGACCTTCAAGTTCATCCATATTGAGGGTGGCCATTCACCATTTCGATACAATGAAAATGTTGAGAGAATTGAAAATGCAACCTATGAGACCAATGTTCAGGCATGCATGACTATTACCAGAGATTATCTTCAGATGCTGAAGGATAGTGGAGTGTATGATAACTCTGTTATACTGGTAATGGCAGACCACGGATACGAGGGTGGTAAGAACAATGGTATAGACAGACAAAATCCTATTCTTTTTATTAAGGGAATAGATGAAAAGCATGAGCTTCAGATAAACGAGGCACCCATTTCCTATGATGACCTTCAGGATGCGTACATAAAGCTTCTTGACGGCGCAACAGGGGATGAGGTATTTCCGTACAAGGAAGGTGATGAAAGGGAGAGAAGATACATAGTATACGCCCTTCGTGACAAGGAGCACATGTATGAATATGTTCAGACCGGATATGCCACCGATCTTGATACTTTGGTGCAGACAGGTGAAACCTATATATATAATGAGAAGAAGGAGAACATAGGCAGACTTATTGCAGGTCCGTTTAAGAAGCTGATAAAGTGGATTTATAGTTGGACAGGAAGCATGGCTGCTGCAATCATAATTTTCACTTTTTTTACGAAGCTTATCTTGTTGCCACTTTCTATATGGGTTCAGTTTAATTCCATTAAGATGGTTAAAATGCAGCCGGATATCAATATGATTAATGCCAAGTACTATGGAGATAAGGAAACCATTTCCGAGAAACAGGCGGAGCTGTTCAAAAAGGAAAAATACAATCCGCTTATAACGGTTATACCTATGGTTATTCAGCTGTTGCTCCTTATGGTGGTAATAGATGCAATCAAGGGAGCTATGCTGGATGGAATAAACATTAACAATGTTATATTCAGCTTTGACCTTAGAAGCGTTACGGCAATTCAGGGTGGAAAATATGTCATGATACCGCTTTTGGCAGCATTTTCGGCGTGGGTAATGTGCTTTACCCAGAATAGAAGTAATGTTATTCAGTCTGAGCAGGGAAAACTGGGCAAATACGGTGCAATGATATTGTCCGTGGGCCTGTCACTTTATCTTGGATGGTTTGTGGCAGCAGGAGTAGCATTATATTGGGTTGCAAGCAATCTCATGTCAGTTGCCCAGATGTATATACTTAATTTCTTTATAAATCCTAAAAAATATGTGGATTACGAGAGACTTGAGGAAAGCAAGAGATGTCTGAGTGAATTAAATGATGCAGTATCAGAGTCAAAGCATGGTGTAGTTGACAAGTATGCCAAGAGAGAGAAGGAGGATTACAGGAGATTCTTCTCCATTGATAACAAGCATCTTGTATTCTATTCAGAAAACACGGGCTTCTATAAGTATTACAAGGGAATTATAGAGTATCTGATGGAGCATACCAATCTGGATATACATTACATAACCAGCGATCCGGAGGATGCAATTTTTGAGCTTGCCAAGTCGAAGGAACAGATAAAGCCATATTACATAGCTGAGAAGAAGCTCATAACGCTCTTTATGAAGATGGAGGCAGATGTAGTGGTTATGACTATGCCGGATTTGGAAAACTTCCATATAAAGAGAAGCTATGTAAGGGATGATATCGAGTATATTTTTATCCCTCACAGTATGGACAGTCTGAATATGACCATGAGAACCGGATGCATGGATCATTATGATACGGTGCTGTGTGTAGGACCTCATCAGAAGGAAGAGATACAGAAGAATGAGATAGCCTATGATACGAAGCGTAAGAAGCTGATTGATTGGGGATATTCTCTTATAGATGAAATGATTGCTGATTATGAGGCGGCACCTAAGACTCAGAATGAGCAGAAGACCATTATGATTGCTCCGTCATGGCAGGAGGATAACATAGTTGACAGCTGCCTTGAGGAGATACTGGATGAGCTTAAGAAGGATAAATTCAAGGTTATCGTTCGTCCGCATCCACAGCATGTCAGACATAGAAAAGAGAAGATGGAACAGCTCAAGAAGAAATTTGCTGACAATGACAATATTGAGATACAGACGGATTTCTCATCAAACAGCGATGTATTTACAGCGGATTTGCTTATAACAGACTGGTCAGGTATTTCCTATGAGTATGCCTATGCCACTAAGAAGCCGGTGCTTCATATCAATACGCCAATGAAGATAATGAACCCTGAATATCAGACAATAGATACGGTTCCGATTAACATTCTCGTACGTGAGGAGATTGGTTGCTCCGTAGACACTGATAAGCTGGGAGAGTTAAGAGAAAAGGTGAATGATTTGATTGACAGGTCAGAGGAATACCACGATAAAATCGAAGAGTTCCTGCACAAATATACTTATAATGTAGGAACCTCAGCAGAGGTTGGAGCCAAGTATATCTTCAGCGCAATCATGGAACAGGTGGAGAAGAGAACCTCTTCGAAGAAGGCATAGATATCGGCATTGAAATATTTTTTAAAAATAGATATATTCTAATCAGATATATTGGATGTATCAGATAAATTATAAATAGACAAGGTACAAAAAATACCTTGTCTTTTATAATTTCTTGAGTGACTTCAGAGAAATTAAGTAATTGATAAGAACCTCCAGCTCTTCAATGGTCATTTTATCTGCAATATCCGTAATATAATCAGAGCGCTTTGGCTCCTCCTTCTTACCAAACAAAATATAATCAGATGATATGTTGTATCTCTTGCACATATTATACAGTGTTTCGTATGAAAAGCCTTTTTTTCCGTTTTCTATTTCTGATAAAAAATTGACTGAAATATCAATACCCTCAGAAAAATCTAATTGGCTATATCTGTTATCTATACGGAAATCTCTAATTCTGGATCCAATATCATATCTTGTATGTTCCGGCAGCATTCAAACACCTCCAAATCCCAAACCTAATACCATAGTAAAGGTATTCAATATACAATAGAATACACAAATGATTATGTAAAAATCGCTAAAAGCGAAAACAGGCTTGCAATAATACAACTAATGTTGTATTATTATGTGGAACTTTCTAAAAGCATCAAATTAGTGGTGAAAAATGGCAACATTACTATATATTGTGGACAAAATTGTATAAGATATTCATAATTTCTGTTTTGTTACTTGAAGTACAGAGGATAATGTAGTATTATGATTGTGAATGTTCTATGAACGTTTATACAATGAAGGGATAGATTACAGTTATGAATAATAAAAATCAGAATAAAGATGAAATAGATTTATTGGAGCTTTTTTACGCACTCCTTGAACACTGGAAGCTTATTATAGCTTCCACTTTGTTGGTTGGAGCTTGTGCATTTTTAATAAGCAGCTATCTGATTACGCCACAATATAAGTCCACCTCGGTGTTGTATGTGCTTTCTAAGAGTACCTCTATAACCAGTCTGGCAGATATCCAGATGGGCGCCAGTCTTACCAATGACTATGTGGAGGTAGTTAAGAGCAGGCCGATAATTGAACAGGTTATTGCGAATCTTAAGCTGGAGGGACAGACCTATAAAAGTCTGTATGAAAAGATAGAAATTACAAATCCTAGTAACACCAGATTGCTTAAGATAACAGTGTGTGACCCGGATCCTTTGGTTGCCAAGCAGATAGCTGATGAGCTGGCTAATGTATCCAGAAAATTTATAGCACAGAAGATGGACCAGGCACCACCTACTATAACCCAATACGGATATGCTGACGGGGAACCGGCCAGTCCCAATATAGGCAAGAATACCATCATTGGACTGCTGTTGGGGGCGTTGATTGCTATCGGTGCGGTAACGATAAGCTTCCTTATGAATGATACCGTTAATTCTTCAGATGATGTGGAGAAGCTTGGACTTGTAATGCTGGGCAGTATACCTGAGGATGAAAATGAAAACGACGGAAGCGATAGCAAAAGAACAAAGATTAGGCATAAGAAGAAGCCGGAAACAGGCGGAGCCAAGTATAAGAGTGTATATAATTCTGACGGCAAAACGCAAAGTAAGCTGGCTGTTGCCAAGGCTAACAGTAAAACTGTTTCGAAATCAGCTTCCAACAAAATGGATGATATTAAGCCAATTGATGTTAATAATATAAAGGATAAGTAGCAGGGGAAATACATGGAGAATATAACATTAAAAAATGTAAAAGACTTCAGCTATTCCATGAAGGAGGCCTTGAGAGCCCTAAAGAAGAATGTTCAGTTTTGTGGAGATGATGTGAAGGTAATAGTGTTTACAAGCCCTATGCCAAATGAAGGCAAGAGTACACTTACCTTTAATCTTGCCAGGTCTCTGTCGGAATCAGGAAAAAGTATATTGCTTATTGATACAGATATGCGTAAATCTGTCCTTGTGGGTAGGCTTCGTGCAAAAACCAACAACAGGGAGGAGATAATGGGGTTATCTCATTATTTGTCAGGACAGTGCAGCTTATCGGAGGTTGTGTATAAGACGCAAATCGCTAAGCTTTGCATGATTTTTGCAGGACCCTCTGTTCCAAATCCCACTGAGATATTGGAGAAGAAATATTTTGGAGATATGATAGCCTCTGCCAGAGAGCAGTTTGACTATGTACTGATTGACTGTGCACCGATAGGAGCGGCCATAGATGCTGCTGTCGTAGCCAAGCATGCCGATGGTACTGTAATCGTAACGTCTCAGGGACAGACTGAAAGAAGCATGCTTGCCTATACAAAGAAGCAGCTTGATATGGCAGGTGTGAAGATCCTGGGAGCCGTGTTAAACAGGGTTAAAATGGAGAAGGGACATTACGGTAAATATTACGGAAATTACTATGGCAGTTATTATGGTAATTACTGATTCATATATTGCTGAATATCACTCATGGCGATAGTTGTGAGTTAAAATATACGATTAGAGGATACAGATATGAAAAGGAATGGATTATCAATTATACTAATCATTGAGAGCATAATACTGATTGTGGTGTGTGTGCTGTGTGTTATCGAGGTAAAAAAGCCTAGTAAGCCGAGAAAGTATGAAGCATCTACACAAATAACGGAGGATGTTTTTTCAGGAGGGGACTCGGAGACGGAGGCGACACAGACGGACGTTGATGTTACGACAGAGCTTCCCGAGGCTTCCACAGAAGAGCAGGCCGTTGAGGAGTTTGATGAAGAAATCGTAGCTTTGGTGGAGAACATGACCGTAGAGCAGAAAATAGCACAGCTTTTTGTTGTATCACCTGAAACCCTGACCTCTCAAAACAAGGTGACGGTAGCCGGGGATATGACAAGGGAGGCTTTGGATACATATAATGTTGGAGGAATCTGTTACACGCATAAAAATTATGTGGGAAAGGAACAGATGGAAAAGCTGCTCAGCGGAACCGTTGAGATGGGCAAGGAGCTTATGGTTGCTCCGCCATATATAATGGCATGGGACGATAACCAAGACGGAGCAAATATGCTTATCCTGGCAAAATCAGAGGATTACAGTACAATAACAGAGGCACTTAGGGTAGAAAATGGTATAAAAAGTACAGTCGCTGACGAGAATACAGGGGTGATATTACATTATCCTGAGGACAAGGACGATATAGATGAAGAGACAGTCATAGTGATGCTGTCTGATATATCGGAGCAATCGGTGGAAGCTCTTAGAGAGGATATGGACTACAAGGGAATCATTATGACGGACAACCTTTCATACCTGCCTAGTGATAATGATGTATCAGAGCCTGATTACGTGGTGGAGGTACTACAGGCCGGCGTGGATATGCTATGGGTAACAGAGAATTTTAAAGCCGTGTATGACTCGGTATTGGCTTCCGTAGAGAATGGAGAGATATCGGAGGAGATAATTGATAAGGCAATATGCAGAAGCCTTACCAATAAGCTTAATGATTGATATTAGGCCCTCGGGCTTAATATAAAACCACATGTATTCTAACGAAAGGAGGATGGTAAAGCATGAAGAAGAAAATGATGACTGTCGTTGCAGCACTTGCTATCATGGCTTTTGGCACAACTGCTTTAGCGGCAGATAGTCCAACAGCCGGTACAACAACTCCTGTTGACACTGTAGCTGAGGGTCAGAAGGCAGAAATTGCTGCAACTGCTCCTACAGAAACACCTGCACAGATGCTGGCGGCTTCTACAGTTGACTCAGATTTAGCATCAATCGAAATAGTTGTTGAAGCTGTATCGGAGACAACAATCAATGAGACCTTGGTTCAGGCTAAGAATGTGTTGTCAGATGTTAAGTCTCTGGCTGACCTCGTAGCAAAGGCTGATGCCAGTGCTGCAGAGGCACTTAAGACCGCTTCAACTGACCCGGATGCTAAGGTTACAGCAAGTGTTAAGACTGTTCTTAACCTGACACTCGATCCTACATCGAATTCTCAGCCAAGTGCAGAAAATCCGGTTAAGGTAACCGTGTCAAACAGTGAATATAAGGCAGGAAAGACCTATATTGTACTTCACTATGTTGGCGGTAATATCGGTTGGGAAACTATACCTGCAACGGTAGATGCTGACGGTAAGCTTAGCTTCTATACCACATCTTTCTCTCCATTTGCTATTGTTGAGTTAATAGTAGGTGAGGGCACTCAGAATACAACACCTAACAATTCAAACAACACTAACAATACAACAACTTCTCCTGACACAGGCGACGCAATCCCTGTAGCAGCAGTAGTATTATTGTTCTGTGTAGCCGGTGCTGTTATTTGTACTAAGAAGGTACGCGCATAATATTAAAAATCTAGATTACAAAATTTAATGCATTAAACATGTGGTCTGGGGAGAGCCACTTGTGGCTCTCCTTTTATTAAAGCTGCCGTTGGAAGAGGACTTATCCGCGTTATTATTGATAAGTAACAATATTCTGCGATGTAAAATAGGGAGGGCGAATA
>JBJENB010000077.1:0-8301 GCA_051879975.1 Wujia sp. | reverse complement strand
TGGATAGAGAACAGCTTAAGGATAGGGTTTTCTTGAAACTTATAAATTATGAGAAAAACAAGGAGCTGTTAAAGGATTGTCCCTATATACCATTTAATGATCTGGCGATTACCTTTAGATATTTGGTTAAATATAGTGATGGGGGAATTGCCTCTGCCCTAATAAACAATAAGGAGCTTGACTTGTGGAAGGTTAACACAGAATACCTTATGAGATATGCAAAGGAAAATACGGTAAAGCTGTTTCCGCCAGTGATTAAGAGTATGAAGGATATGCTTAGGGAGATGTGTGGATTTTCTGGAGAAATACCTGACAATCCCCCTATATATGTGCTAAGCAATGAGCAATGTATAAATGGTGCAACCTGCATTATTTTCAAGGATTTATTAGAGAATTTTGCAAAACGGTTTGATTCAGATCTTTATATTCTGCCATCCAGCATACATGAAGTTCTTCTGGTTCCTGTAAAGGATAACTGGAATAGAGATGAGCTTTCAGAGCTGGTCAGGGATGTAAATGAGAATGTGCTGGAACAGATGGATTTTTTGTCAGACAACATATATATTTATGATTACAGTAAGGGTACAATAGGCATATAAGTTCTTGACGAAAATGCTTCTGTGTGCTATGTTAATAGGGCGTCGTGAATACGATGTGATATTTAAGTTTGGAGGATTTGACATGACAAAGGGTACAGTAAAATGGTTTAACAATCAGAAGGGTTTTGGTTTTATCACTGATGAGACCGGTAAGGATGTATTCGTACATTTTACAGGTCTTAACATGGAGGGATTCAAGACACTTGAAGAGAATCAGTCTGTAGAGTTCGATGTAGTTGATGGCGAGAAGGGTCCACAGGCTACAAACGTAACAGTTCTCTAAAAATCATTAGTTTAGTCAAGTAACGGGTACCTATTATATATACATTTTGCACTTGTGCATATTAGTTTTATGAATTGGGATTTGTGTATCAGAGAACTCTGATATGGTTTTGACTTAGTCAAACATGCTTGAATAAAGAGTGAGAAGAAATGGGAGTTATTATATATGTAATAGCTCCTATTTTATTGACAAAAAATAGTAAATGAAATACAATTAGAGCAAATATGGTGAAACCCATTGTAGGAGAGAATATATAGTGAATGACAGTTTTGTTTCTAGAAAAGACAGAATAATTGCTTCAGCTATTGAGATAATAAGTGATTCCGGTCTTTCCGCACTGACAACGCGGAATTTAGCCATAAAGGAAAATATGTCAGAAGGACTTTTGTATAAGTACTTTGGTGGAATAGACGAAGTTCTTGTTGAGGTTGTAGATTCTTACAGTAAGTTTGACAGGGGAATCAGACAAACTGTTAAATGCAAGGATACATCTAATATACAAAAGATAATTGATTACCTTGAAGCATATGCAACATATTATGATAATTATTATGCTATATCTACCTTGATGCTTCAATATGAGGAGTTGTTACATAATTTTGATACACGTGAAAAGATATCCAGATGTATTTCTGACAGATTAATGTTTCTTGAGGAGTTATATGCAGCGGCCATCGAAGATAAGGAAATCTCAGATAAGCTGACACCACAGGAGCTTGCAAATAATACCACAGGTGTTATGATGTCACATATATTGAGTAGAAGAATTGTGTATCACAAAAGAACCTTTAAACAAGAGTTTATGGATAATATAAATAAATGGATAGATATTATTAGGCTTTAGTTACAGGAGGGAATTTATATGAAGGTATTGATAGCAGAGGATGATTTAGCCAGTGGAAAGTTCATGCAGAAGCTTTTATCAAAATATGGTGAGGTGGTATATGCCAGAGATGGAATAGCAGCTGTAGATGAATTTGTAAAAGCGATTAATGAGAATCAAAGATTTGATTTGGTATGTCTGGATATTATGATGCCAAAGATTGATGGATATAAAGCCTTGGCATCTATCAGGGATGCTGAGCGTAAGCTTGGACTGGCCAGAGATTCGAGATGTAAGGTTATAATGATAAGTGCACTTGATGAGGGCTTTGATTCTAATTATGCAAGTGATGACTATGAGGAATACATCTGCAAGCCTATTGACGTTATCAAATTTGATGCCTTGATTAAACAGCTTGATCTGGTATAGTGATATGGATTTGTTTGATTACATGCGAAATAATATGAGGGATGAATCGCCCCTTGCAAAACGCTTACGGCCTACTTCTCTAGATGAGATTGTAGGCCAAGAGCATATATTGGGACATGATAAGCTGTTATATCGTGCAATTAAGGCAGACAGACTGAGTTCAATCATTCTCTATGGACCACCGGGAACCGGAAAGACGACTCTGGCTATGGTAATAGCAAATACAACCAGTGCAGTGTTCAGAGAGCTTAATGCTACAACCTCCGGAAAGAAAGATATTGAAGAGGTTGTACGGGAAGCTAAGGAAAATCTCGGAATGTATGGCAGAAAAACCATTTTGTTTGTGGATGAGATTCACAGATTTAACAAAGCTCAGCAGGATTACCTTCTGCCATTTGTGGAGGATGGTACAGTGATTCTGATAGGGGCGACAACAGAGAATCCATACTTTGAGGTGAACGGAGCACTCATATCCAGGTCATCAGTATTCATGCTTAAGCCGCTATCTGAGGATAGCATTAAGGTCCTGATTAGGAGAGCAGTATATGACAAGGAAAAGGGTATGGGTGCTTATGATGCAGAAATCACGGATGAGGCTGTGGATTTTCTTGCTGATGTGTCTGAGGGGGATGCAAGACATGCGTTGAATGCTGTTGAGTTGGGAATCCTATCTACTGAAAGAGATGAGAAAACAGGTAGGGTAATAATAGATTTGAATGTGGCTGAGGAATGTATACAGAGAAGGTCTATTAAGTATGATAAGGATGGAGATAACCACTATGATGTTATTTCTGCCTTTATCAAAAGTATGCGTGGCTCTGACCCTGATGCTGCCGTTTATTATTTGGCTAAAATGCTTTATGGTGGAGAGAGTGTAACGTTTATTGCCAGAAGGATCATGATTTGTGCATGCGAGGATGTAGGAAATGCAGATCCTAATGCAATTGTTGTTGCTTCTGCATGTGCTACGGCAGTGGAACGGGTTGGTATGCCGGAGGCTCAGATTATTCTGGCAAATGCTGCCATATATGTTGCCTGTGCACCCAAGAGTAATTCTATTGTAAATGCAATATACTCTGCAATGGATGCTGTCAGGGAGATTGGCAATTGCCAGGTTCCGGTTCATTTGAGAGATGCACACTATTCAGGTGCGGCAAAGCTTGGAAATGTGGGCTATAAATATGCCCATGACTATCCGAATCATTATGTTGAACAGCAATATCTGCCTGATCAGCTTACGGATAAATGCTTTTATGAGCCTTCCGACAACGGATATGAGAAGGAAATAAAAGCGTATTTTTCGCGAATTAAGAAAAATAAATCTTAATATAAGAAAATTTAATGATATCTTAAAAAATAACATAGAGATATGTGCTATAATATGAAGCACGCTGATGCGTGCGTAGGTCATCAAACTTCGTTTGGTGACATGAAATAATGAGCATTGCGACGGATGTGCTTGCACAAGACGGCATAATGCGAATGCCCTCATGGAGCCGATAGGCGACATGCTATAATATGAAGCACGCTGATGCGTGCGTAGGTCATCAAACTTCGTTTGGTGACATGAAATAATGAGCATTGCGACGGCTGTGCTTGCACAAGCAGGCATAAATAGTATTTAATGATGGAATATAATGAATGACATTTTTATATTCCATCATTTTTTAAACTATTTTTAATGTTTATGCATCAGAAACTGTTTTATGATTAAGTCTGATCATGAATATCATGTCAGGGGTTGAGGAAAAAACAATTGAGGAGGATCATTGTAATGAAAAAGAAAAAGTGGGTAGTTGTGCTTGTAATCATAGTGATTGCCATTCTTTCAGGTGCCACTGTACTCTTTCTGAAAACCAGGAAGGATAAAAAGCACGTTGATGGAATAGTATACGTTGAGTCTGTCGGAGACATGATGGGAAGCGGAATGAGTGTCAGTGAGAGATATATGGGTGTCGTGGAATCTCAGGAGACTAAGGATATTCAGAAGGATGATACTAAGACAATAAAAGCAATTTATGTTGAAGCAGGTGATTTAGTTAAAGAAGGGGACAAACTGTTTGAATATGACATGGATGAGATGGAGCTTAAGCTGAAGCAGTTAGAGCTTGAGCTTACAAGCATCAATAATTCTATTACTATAACGAATTCTCAGATTACAACCCTGGAGGCAGAAAAGAAAAGCGCACCGGAGGAGAATAAAATCGAGTACACAAGTCAGATACAGAGCTTACAGGCTCAGGTAAACCAGTTGAATTATGATGCCAGCTCAAAACAGCTTGAGATAGAAAGACAGAAGGCAGCGATGGAGAATTCCATTGTTTATTCACCAATGGATGGAACGATAAAGGAAGTTAATAATTCAGACGGCGGTGACGAAAACTATGGTTATGAGGATTATTATGGAGGTTATGGAGATGGTAGTTCCGGAAATGCCTTTATTTCCATAATTGCAATGGGCGACTATAGGATAAAGGGTACAGTTAATGAATTAAATGTCTATAGTTTATATGAGGGACAGGCTGTTATCGTTCGCTCTAGATTAGATAGCAGCATTATTTGGAATGGCACAATTTCACTAATTGATACAGAACATACACAGTCAGATAATAATTATTATTACTATGGAGGAGAAAGTGTAAGCAAGTACTCCTTCTATGTAGATTTGGAATCAACAGAGAATCTTATGATGGGTCAACACGTGTATATAGAGCCGGATTATGGCTATAGCCAGTCCAAGGAGGGAATGTGGCTGTATGATTACTATATATTCAATGAAGGCAATGATTTTTATGTTTGGGCTGAGGATGAAGACGGGTATATAGAGAAGAGATTGATTTCAGTTGGAGAATATGATGAAGAAATGTTTTCTTATGAGATACTATCAGGATTAGATAACGATGATTATATAGCATTCCCTGAGGACAGAATCAAGGAGGGCATGAAAGCAACTCATAATTATGAGGATGTAATGGACCAGATGGGCGATGATGACTATGGAGACTATTATGAAGAAGACTATTATGAAGAAGACTATTATGAAGAAGACTATTATGAAGACCTTGGTGATGACTTCGACGGAGAATTTGATGACAGCTATGATAATATATTGTCTGAATCTGACGATGGCTTCAATGAAGACTTTATTGATGAAATGATACCTAAATCTGATGACGACATAGGTGATGATACATCTGAAGATATAGTTGAGTAGGAGGGGTACATATATGCTGTTAGAATTAAAGAATATATACAAATCCTACTATCAGGGCAAAATGGAATTCCCGGTATTGAAAAACATAAATTTCTCAGTAGAAGAGGGAGAGTATGTTGCTGTTATGGGACCATCCGGTTCAGGCAAGACAACTCTTATGAATATAATAGGTTGTCTGGATAAGCCTACAGAGGGTGAATATTTTCTGGAGGGTGAAGACGTTTCAAAATGTAATGACAAACAGCTTTCTATCATAAGAAATAAAAGTATAGGATTTGTGTTCCAGACGTACAATCTCATGCCAAGACAAAATTCAATGGATAATGTAGGTCTACCATTGCAATACGCAAAGGTGCCTAAGAAGAAGCGTAAAGAGATGTGTAAAAAAGCTTTGACGATGGTTGGACTTGAGGATAAATTATATCAAAAACCAACTCAATTGTCCGGTGGACAGAAGCAGAGAGTTGCCATTGCAAGGGCAATGGTAAATGAACCTAAAATCATTTTGGCAGATGAGCCTACGGGAGCTTTGGATTCAAAGTCAGGAGCTCAGATTATGGAGCTGTTTGACAAGCTTCATAGAGAAGGCGTTACAATTATTATGATTACTCATTCTAATGAAGTTGCCGCATTTGCGGATAGAGTAATTAAAATAATTGATGGTGAGCTTATTGATGAAGCTGCATCTGACAATATAGGTCAGGAGGTGCAGGAGTATGAATAAGAAAAAAATAATTATTCTTATCGTAATAATTGCAATTGCAGGTCTTGCCTCTGTATTTACGGTGGGTATGCTTAAAAAGCAAAATAGAAATAAGAAGGCGGTAGATGTTTATCCTGTCAATGAGCTCGGAAGCTATGCCAGTGATTTTTATTTTGAAGATACATTAAGTGGAAATATTATGGCAGATATGGAACAAAAGCTGTACATTTCGCAGGATCAGAAGATTAAGAAGATCAAGGTTAAGGAAGGTCAGAAGGTTAGGGCAGGAGATGTACTCCTCATATATGATACTACTGCACAACAGCTTCAGATTCAGTCTAAAGAGGCAGCAGTGGAAATGGCACGAACCGCTGTCATTGTGGCAGAAAGAGAATTAAAGAAACTTGAAAATACTACGCCGGTAGAACCACAGCCAGAGGAGCCGGAGATATCTGGTGAGCCGGAAAATCCTGATAATCCGGGTAGTACTGAGGAACCGGACAATCCTGACTATCCGGGCAGTACTGAGGATCCGGAAAACCCGGAACAGCCGGAAGATCCTGATACACCGACGGAACCGGAAAATCCGGAGCAACCTGAAAATCCTGATACGCCGGCGAACCCGGATAATACAGATAATCCTCCAAATGATGACAATTCTGCTAACGCAGATGAAGCTCAAAGAATTGACGGAGATTTGGAGGAGTCGGACGAGCCTGATGAGCTGGAGATTACCTATACCAAAGAGGAGCTTGATGCAGCAATAGCCGACAAGAAGGAAGAAATAGCAAGTCTTAAGATAGATTATGAGATTCAGCAGGTTGAACTGGAGGTATTAAAATATCAGACTAGTAATGGAGAGGTATTAGCTAATTTTGATGGTATTATCAAAACTGTTAATAATCCGGAGGAGGCATTAATAAATAATGAGCCTGTTGTGGTTGTAGGCGGCAGCGGAGGATATACAGTTGAAGCGTATGTAGGAGAAAATTCGCTTACTCAGGTATCAACAGGTGATTATGTGAGTGTATTTTGCTATGATACAGGGCTGTCATATGAGGGTATGATTACGGAGATATCCAATGTTCCTTCTGAAAACTATTATTCTGATGGTCAGGAATCCTATTATCCGGTTACTGTTTCTCTCTCAGATGATGAGGGCTTAGCTCAGGGAATGTGGGCTGAAATATATTTAGATTCTTCAACAGAGGGATATAGTGACAGTATTTATATAGAATTGCCATTTGTCAAAAAGGATAATGGTTCATATTATGTCATGAAAGAGGAAGATGGAAAGCTTGTGAAGTGTAAGGTTACGGTCGGAAAGACGTTGTGGAATTCATATATGGAGATTAAAAGCGGTGTGACGATGAATGATTATCTTGCATTTCCTTATGCCCAGGATGCACAGGAAGGTGTAAAGACGAACAGAAAATCTTACTATGAAGCCATGTATTACTAAGAGGGAGGCAGCAAAATGATAGAAAATATAAAGATATCCTTCCAGGGAATATGGACACATAAGCTTCGTTCGCTGCTTACTATGCTTGGTATTATCATAGGAATAGCTGCAATAATAGCGATAGTGTCTACAATTAAGGGAACAAGTGAGCAGATAAAGCAGAACCTTGTGGGCTCAGGCAATAATACTGTTGAAATACCTTTATATAATGGAGATTGGCAGTATGTCTCAGGTGATCAATCCCTGGCGGTGGAGATACCGGCAATAGATGAATCAATTAAGAGTGAAATACTTGATATTGATGAAGTGGAAAGTGTAGCCACTTATAGAATGGGACAGATTTATAACAGAATAACACAGGGAACAAGCTATATTGACTATGCAACCATACTTGGAATAGATATGGATTATTTCAATGTAATGGGATATAGAGTTGTATCAGGAAGAATATTTACGGATAGAGATTATTCGGGCTTCAGCAAATGTGTTATATTAGATACGGTTATGGCACAGTCTCTTTTTGAAGGACAGGATCCGGTTGGGGGAACTATAGAAATTATGAATGAGCCATATGTCGTAATAGGCGTAGTGGAAAAAAGTAATGAGTTTGAACCTGTTATTGACAGTCTTGATGAATGGTACACATATTATAGTGAGGATACTGTTGGGAAAATATACACTACGGATGTGGTATGGCCCATGATGTTTAGCTTTGATGAGCCATATAACGTTGTTATAAAGGCAACAGAGACCGAGACAATGACCAAGGCAGGTAAGAAAACCTCTGA
>JBJENB010000076.1:0-8310 GCA_051879975.1 Wujia sp. | reverse complement strand
GATGATTAATTACGATTCGTATAAATATGATCGATTAAACCATATTCTAATGCCTGCTCAGCAGTCAGGAAATTGTCTCTTTCTGTATCTCTTTCAATAACATCAAGCGGCTTTCCTGTATTTTCACTAAGTATTTTGTTGAGCTTTTCACGAGTTTTAATAATATGGTCAGCATGAATTTTCATATCGGAAGCCTGACCCTGAGCACCTCCTAGAGGCTGATGTATCATTATCTCAGAATTTGGAAGAGCTATTCTCTTGCCCTTAGTTCCTCCTGACAGAAGAAAAGCTCCCATACTTGCTGCCATACCAACACATATTGTAGATACATCACATTTAATATAATTCATTGTATCATATATTCCAAATCCGGCGCTAACAGAACCACCCGGACTGTTGATATAAAGTGATATATCCTTAGAAGGGTCCTCAGACTCCAGAAATAAAAGCTGGGCAATTACAAGGCTTGCAGTTGTATCATTTACCTCATCTGCAAGGAAAATAATACGCTCCTTTAACAATCTGGAATAAATATCGTAGGATCTTTCACCTCTGCTGGTTTGTTCAACGACGGTAGGTACTAATGCCATTTCTATAACTTCCTTTCTTTTTTGAAATTAACTAATCTGAGTTTTGGCCTCTTCAACACCTGCTGTAAGAGCTTCATCTATTCCGGCAGAATTTTTTCCGCCTGCCTGAGCCATATTAGGACGGCCACCACCGCCGCCACCAACCATAGGCGCAATCTTCTTAACAATATTTCCTGCATGTGCTCCTGCAGCAACAGCAGTCTCTGTTGCCATAACAATAAGGTTCACCTTGCCATCCATATCAGAGGCAAGAATAACAACTCCATCCCCCAGCTTATTCTTTAAATCATCACCAAGATTTCGAAGTGCATTCATATCAGCCCCAGATACCTTAACAGGAAGAAGCTTAATTCCATTTACTTCGACAACATTAGACATTACATCACCTACAGAAGCCTTTGCCATCTTATCCTTAAGCTTCTGATTCTCAGATTGTAATGACTTTAACTCCGCCAACATTGCCTCTATTCTTTCTGAAAGCTTTGCCGGTTCCGTTTTTGCTACAGCACTCGCCGCCATAAGCTCTGCCTCAAGCTTCTTATAATATTCAAAGGCACCCTGGGACGTGAGAGCCTCTATACGTCTTGTACCTGCTGCAACACCTGACTCAGAAACGATTTTGAATGTGTTGATTACTCCTGTGTTGGAAACATGAGTTCCACCACATAATTCCTTAGAGAAATCACCCATCATAACAACTCTTACAGACTCACCATATTTCTCGCCAAATAAAGCCATTGCTCCTGTTTTCTTAGCATCATCAAGGCTCATAACCTTGGTTTCAACAGGGATATCCGCTTCTATCTCTGCGTTTACAATCTCTTCGACCTTTGCTATTTCCTCAGCAGTCATTGGCTGGTCATGGGAGAAGTCAAAGCGAAGTCTTCCCGCTTCCACCAGTGAACCTGCCTGCTCAACATGATCACCCAGTACAATCTTGAGAGCCTTCTGCAGTAAGTGGGTAGCTGAATGATTTTTACAAATCAATGCTCTATTATCAGCATCAACCTTTAGTTCAGCGATATCTCCCACATTAAGTTCTCCAGACTCAACATAACCGGCATGGGCAATCTTACCACCTACAACCTTAATTGTATCCTGAACAACAAATGTACCATTAGCTGTCTTTATAATACCTTTGTCTCCGGTCTGCCCACCCATAGTGGCATAGAATGGAGTTTCGGCAGTTATTATAGATGCCTGCATACCCTCTGATACCGTATCGACAACCTCTTTATCTGTCGTTATTGCAATAATCTTATCAGAAAGCTCAAGCTTATCATATCCCACAAAGCTTGAAGTCATGTCTGCCGGAAGCTGCTCATATACAGTTGCATCTGCTCCCATATATGTTGTGGTCTTACGAGCCTTTCTTGCAGTTTCCTTCTGAATATTCATACACTTTGTGAAGCCTTCTTCATCAACAGCTATATTTTCCTCCTCGAGTATCTCCTTAGTGAGGTCAAGTGGGAATCCATAGGTATCATATAGCTTAAAGGCATTCTCACCACTCAAGATATCTGAACCTGATTCTTTTATCTCAGCAATATAGTCCTTAAGTATTGCAAGACCTGTGTCTATAGTCTTATTGAAGCTTTCCTCTTCCTTATCTATCTTGTTAAAGATATATTCCTTCTTCTCTCCAAGCTCAGGATATGCATCCTTTGACACCTCTATTACGGTATTGGCCAGCTCAGAAAGAAATTTACCTGAAATTCCAAGAAGTCTGCCATGTCTTGCAGCACGGCGGAGAAGTCTTCTAAGAACATAACCCCGTCCTTCGTTTGAAGGTACAATACCATCTGATGTCATGAAGGTAACCGAACGTATATGATCTGTGATTAGTCTTATGGATACATCCTTAGCCGCATCTGTCTGATATGTTACATTTGCAAGCTCACATACCTTGTCACGAAGAGCTTTAATTGTATCAACATCAAATATTGAATCCACGTCCTGAACCACAACGGCAAGTCTCTCAAGTCCCATACCGGTATCAATATTTTTCTGGTCAAGCTCTGTATAATTGTTGTGTCCGTCATTGTCAAACTGTGTAAATACGTTGTTCCAAACCTCCATGTATCTGTCACAATCACAGCCTACAGTACATCCCGGCTTTCCACAACCGTATTTTTCACCTCTATCATAATATACCTCAGAGCAAGGTCCACATGGTCCTGCACCATGCTCCCAGAAGTTATCAGCCTTTCCAAATCTGAAAATTCTCTCAGGTGCAATCCCTACCTCCTTATTCCAGATTTCAAATGCCTCGTCATCCTCCTCATAAACCGAAGGATATAATCTGTCCGGATCAAGACCTACAACCTCGGTAAGAAACTCCCAGGTCCATGCAATGGCCTCATGCTTAAAATAATCTCCGAAGGAAAAGTTGCCAAGCATCTCAAAGAAGGTACCGTGTCTGGCAGTCTTTCCTACATTTTCAATATCTCCGGTTCTGATACATTTCTGACAGGTGGTAACCCTTCTTCTAGGTGGTACCTCATGACCTGTAAAATATGGCTTAAGTGGTGCCATACCGGAATTGATAAGCAATAAGCTATTGTCATTATGGGGAATCAGAGAAAAGCTGTTCATTTTAAGATGTCCCTTACTCTCCATAAAATCCAAAAACATTTTTCTAAGTTCATTAACACCGTAGTTCTTCAATTGATAAATCCTCCTAAGCAAGCTTCTATTCGTTTGTATTCTCTGAAGCCAGCTTCTCATCCTTTTTCTTTCTTAATACCTTTCCTACACAAATTCCGGCAAATGCACAAACAAGCATCGCCAAAAACTTTATAAGATATTGTACCAATTCATTAATCAATGCAGTCATAGCTTAACCTCCTATTACTCTATTCATCACACTCTAATAAATTCGTAAAGAAGCATGTAGGATTGCCTGTATGACAGGCGGCACCTATCTGAGATACCTTGGCAAGTATTGTATCCTTGTCACAATCAATGATTAAGGATTTTACAATCTGGAAATGTCCGCTGGTCTCCCCCTTTAACCATAATTGCTGTCTGCTTCTACTATAGTATACCATTTTACCCGTCTCAATAGTCTTATTATACGACTCTTCGTTCATGTACGCCAGCATGAGAACCTCTCCGGATTCAAAGCTTTGTGTAATAACAGGTATTAATCCGTCATTATTCAACTTAAAATCAGAGAATTGTAATGTACTTTTCATATAACCTCCTATAAGCTTCCCTTTGTAGATAGTACCCTTCCCTCTAATCTGGAATCACGGGAAATAGCCTGGTCTAAAGCCTTAGCGAAGGCCTTAAAGGCTGCCTCTATAATATGATGATTGTTTGATCCTGATATCTGCTTTATATGCAAGGTCATACCGGCACTATAGGATACAGCATAAAAAAATTCCCTAACCATCTCCGTATCAAAATATCCCACCTGTGGGGTAGTCAGATTAAGCTCATGTACCAGATAAGGTCTTCCCGATAAATCAATGGCACATAACACAAGCGCTTCATCCATTGGTAGTAGGAAGGATCCAAACCTGTTAATTCCCTCCTTATCTCTCGCGGCCTTGGCTATTGCCTGACCTAAAACAATACCTGTATCCTCTATTGTATGATGTGAATCGACAAATAAGTCGCCCTTAACATTTACCTTGAGGTCAAAAAAACCGTGTCTGGCAAAGCTTGTCAGCATGTGGTCGAAAAAGCCAATGCCTGTATCTACTTCAGAAAATCCACTGCCATCAAGATTAATCTGAAGTTCAATATCTGTCTCGTTTGTTTTACGGCTAACCGAGGCTATTCTATCTGCCATATCATCACTCCTTATATCTACATTAAACCATTTTGCAAAAAAGCACTTATATCATAATATCATTTTCTCTAATAATAATCAACCAAACAATGCTAACGAACTATTCAAATCTGACCTTTATTGAGTTGGCATGCGCTGTAAGCTTCTCAGACTCAGCAAAGGTGATAATATCCTTGTGAATCGGTTCAAGTGCTTCCTTTGAAAAATAGATAATACTTGACTTTTTAATGAAATCATCAACACTGAGAGGTGAAAAGAACTTAGATGTTCCATTTGTCGGAAGTACATGGTTCGGTCCGGCAAAATAATCACCCAAAGGCTCAGATGAATACTCTCCAAGGAAGATTGCTCCCGCATTTTTGACCTTAGTCATGGTATCAAAAGGATTGGCCGTTACAATCTCTAAATGCTCACTCGCAATTTCATTTACTGCATCTATCGCATCATCCATGTTCTTAGCAACCAATATATATCCGTAATTGTCAAGGGACTTCTGCATAATCTCTTTTCTGGATAAAACTGCTACAAATCCATCCACCTCTTTTGAAACCTTTTCTGCGAGCTCCATTGAAGTTGTCACAAGGATAGCCGAAGCCATCTCGTCATGCTCTGCCTGTGAAAGAAGGTCAGCCGCAACATATCTTGGATTGGCAGCTTCATCTGCAAGAACAAGTATCTCGCTTGGACCTGCTACAGAGTCGATGCTTACATGTCCAAAAACGATTCTCTTGGCAAGGGCAACAAAAATATTTCCCGGGCCAACTATCTTATCAACCTTAGGAATGGACTCTGTTCCATATGCAAGAGCTGCTATTGCCTGTGCACCTCCGGCCTTATATATCCTGTCAACACCGGCCTCGTTTGCCGCAACAAGTGTAGAAGCATAAACCTTCCCTGTTGCATCACAAGGAGTTGTCATTATAACCTGTTCAACACCAGCAACCTTTGCAGGAATAACATTCATTAAAACGGATGAAGGATATACAGCCTTTCCGCCCGGTACATATACACCAACTCTTGCTATCGGAGTTACCTTCTGTCCCAGCATACTTCCATTATCCTTTGAGTCAAACCAGCTGTACTGCTTCTGCTTCTCGTGATATTCTCTTATATTCACTATAGCCTTTCTGATAACATCTAAAAGCTCCGGAGCCACCTCAGAATACGCAGCCTCAATTTCCTCCTTAGTGACCAAAACATTTGAAGCGTCTATATCCGCTTTGTCAAATTTTGCAGTATATTTAAATAATGCTGAATCCCTATTTTCATGTACATCATCCACGATTTCTTTTACAGTTGCCTCAAAGCTTCCGTAATTGTCAGGACTTCTCTTCAGCAAATCATTCAAAATATCCATTTTCGTTGTAGCATTTAATTCAACAATTCTCATAGTAACCTCCTATTTCTCATCCTGTGAAATGATTTCATTAAGCTCATTAAGAAGCTTTCTTATTCTCTCGTGTTCCATTTTAAGGCTAACCTGATTTACCACTACACGGGCAGAAAGAGGACAGATTTCTTCAAGAACCTCAAGTCCATTCTCTCTAAGGGTAGAACCTGTTTCTACAATATCAACGATTACCTCAGACAAATCCACCAATGGAGCAAGCTCCACGGAACCGTTAAGCTTAATTATCTCCACGGTCTGATTTTTCTTCTCACTAAAATAATTTTTTGCAATATTCGGGTATTTGCTGGCAACCCTGATTATCTCATTTCTTGAAAGAAGCTCCTTAGCCGAAGCCGGACCACAGACACACATACGGCATTTTCCGAAGCCTAAGTCCATAACCTCATACAGGTTTCTTCCTTCCTCCATTATGGTATCCTTGCCGACTACACCTATATCCGCTGCACCATATTCGACATATGTGGGAACATCAGAGGCCTTGGATAAGAAAAACTTTATCTTATGTTCCTCATTTGTAAATATAAGCTTCCTGGTATTCGGGTCTTTAGCCTCTTCACATGTAATACCCATCTGTTCAAATAAATTCAAGGTTTTTTTTGCTAGTCTGCCCTTTGCAAGAGCAAAAGTCAAATATCTCATTTTAATCCTCCGATATGCTCCTAATTTATTTCAGCAATGTCAACAAGCTTCTTCTCATTGGTATTCACACTAATGCAACAAATTTTTTCGCTGTTCTCTAGCTTATATACATATGCGTAATCCATTCTGTCTGCATATTCACAATATTCTTCAAGAGAATGCCTCTTGGATTGTCTGACAAGCTCAAGCTTCTTATCATTGGCTCTAAGTCTCTCTGCCAGCTTAATGGCTGTTGCCTGGTTCTCACTATCATATAGTAATAATGTATTGGAATTGTCTATAGCAACGTTTATTTTATTTCTTGATAATGCACTCATCAAATCATCAACATAAATTGCAAAGCCTACAGATGGACTGTATTTTCCAAATTTTTTAAGAAGGTTATCATATCTTCCACCCTTGACGATAGCATCACCCGTGCCGTAGGTATAGCCTCTAAACACAATTCCAGTATAATAATTATAGCGATTTAACATGCTTAAATCAAAGCTAATATAATTTTCAAATCCATATTCACAAATAGCTTTATAAACCTTCTTTAGTCTCTCAATAGCCTCAATTGACCTGGTATTTGTAACATACCCCGATGCCTTATCAAGCATGTCAAGTCCGCCAAACAGACTGTCAAAGTCACCTAAGGCCTTCTTAAATCTGTCATCTATATCCAGCTTGGCGACAAATTCCGATAGGCCAAAAAAATTCTTTATTTGGATAAACTCGCGAATCCTTGTACAGGTAGCTTCATCTATCCCAGCCTCCTCAACAAGTCCACCAAAGAATTCCGTATCACCTATTTCAATCTGAAACTCCTTTAAACCGGAGCTGATAAGACAGCTCACAACACAGGCAATGACCTCTGCATCGGCAGCTGAGCTTTCGTCATTGATAAGTTCTCCGCCAATCTGTGTAAACTCACTAAGCTTTCCTTGATGCTGATGTGCATTTATAAATGTATTGCCCTTGTAGCATAGTCTCACAGGAAGTTCCTCGCCGGAATAATACTTAGCATAGGATCTGGCAACACTTGGCGTTATATCCGGTCTTAAAACCAAGGTGTTATTATTTCTGTCAAAGAATTTATACATTTCATTGGATGGTGCTGAACCCGTATCCATATTAAATATGTCAAAGTATTCAAAGGCAGGGGTTTCAATATCATGGTAGCTATATAATTCAAGAACATGATGAATCTGCTCAATTACCTTCAATTTCTTTTTACATTCGTTTCCATAAATATCCCGCACACCCTCCGGTGTATGTAAGAGCTTTTCGTTCATTTCTTATTCTCCTCATATAAATATATTTTAGTTAGGTAAATGTAATTATAATATGCAAAAAACTAATATCAAAGTTTTACTTTATTGAATTAAAGTGCTAATTTGTTACTTTGTTAGCATGTTAAACAGTGGTTAATTATAATTCAATTAATATATTTTGTCAATTATAACAAATTTATTAATTTTAAACAAGAACATTTGTTTGCATTTTTGTTTTTTATATGCTATAATTGAAACATATTAAAATCTAATGACTCAGGTACGAGTCTTGGTAACGAATTTGAGTCAGCTCTGCTGACATTATATCTTTCGGAGGTTGTATATATGAATTCAAATAATCTTTCAACCAAGCAGATGGAAATTCTCGAATATCTTAAGGAATGTATTCTAAAAAAAGGATATCCACCGGCTGTAAGAGAAATATGTGAAGCGGTGCATCTGAAGTCCACCTCTTCTGTTCATGCGCATCTGGAAACCCTTGAAGAAAAAGGCTATATCAGGAAGGATCCAACTAAGCCAAGAGCGATTGAGATACTCGATGACACCTTCAATCTAACCAGACGTGAGCTTGTCAATGTTCCCATTATAGGTACT
>JBJENB010000075.1:0-8419 GCA_051879975.1 Wujia sp. | reverse complement strand
GGATACTATAATGCTCCGATGAGGGACATTAATATTAGTTTTTATATTAGGGGAATAGAAGATTAATTTTTTGGAGTGCCTGTTGTTGGATATAACGCTCGACTTGTTTTTCGCTCATTTCTTCCTCCATACTATCACCACCTTCATAAATAAGATGGCTATATTATACAAGATGTAAAGCCTTTATTCAATTATCAGAGAACAGTAACCGTTACGTCCAAATAACAATAGCCAGTATGCTCCAAAAAAAAGTTAATAAAACGAGTGGCCATAATTTGACATCGCCGTATATTGAAGAGGCATAATAGTTTTTAGGCATAGTCATTCGAGTGAGCTTTAGAATAAGCTCATCGGTGATGTCTGATTCTTTAATATCCATATTAATTACCTCCTGATATTCAGAGATAATATTGTTGAGAAAACGCTCCTCGCCCTTGTAGGTTATAAGGTCTTTTTTAACAAAAACGCTATTATTTTCCATCATAGTTGCATATTCATAGCATCTGGCTATTACACTTCCGATAAAGAGCGGAGCAAGTATAAAAATCAATAAATCTGCCATGAAGCAGGCAGCAAAGAAAATCGGAATATACGCACCTATAAATAACAGCACTACAAATAAAAATGCACCAATTACAGTGTATTTAATCATTTCATTGCGGCGCTGTTTTAGGTGGGCTTCTCTTTTTAGCAGTCCACTTTTTTGTTCTTCATATCCCTGTAATACATACTTAAGCTTGGCAATAAGAAGGTTGTACTCTTCCCAGCGTTTATTATTTTCCACTATTTTATTTTCGTCTGCTGTATCCTTTATCGATAGCTTCATTTGGACTCCTTTCCTACATTAGTCCGGACATAATACAGCCGCCTGCTGCACCGGTTGACAATACATCTTCAAAATTATGAGCTGAGATACCACCTATCCCATAGACAGGTATGCTAACGGAGTTGCAAATCTGAGACAAAAAAGAAAGTCCTCTGCCGGGAAAGCCCTTTTTGCAGTCAGTGTCAAAGACATGACCGGCAGTAATGTAGGTGGCTCCAAGCTTTTCTGCAAGAAGGGCTTCATCCGTGCTGTGGATGGATACACCGATTTCTTCCAGCCTGTTTAAGTATGAAATACATTTTTCTTCTTGAAATGCGGAGGCGTTTTTAAGCTTCCGTAATTGATGAAGTGTTAAATGAAGGTAAGGAGCATGAAGCTCCATGGCAACATCAATAAAGCTGTGAAGGATTAACCTTGTGTTGCTGTTATTACACAGAGAAAGGGAAGCCTCTGCAAGAAGCATATAATCGGTTGGTGACAGATCCTTTTCCCGAAGAATAATTGCAGGGAGTTCTAACGCAACTAGCTGTTGAAGCTGATTGATAAGCAGTATACATGAAGCTGATTCATTTTCGCTCACTTTTTTTAGCATTGGAAAGGAAACCAGAAGCTTATCCGTAACTTCCGGGCTCAATTCCTCTATATGCTTTTCATAACAAATGTGTCTGTTTGTTACAGCCACAATTTTTGAATAATTCATAGTATTCTCCCCAGAGTAAATTTCTCTACATAATGTGGAAATTACACAAAGCCCACATTCAGCTTTAAAAACTGTCATAAATAATCGGCTACCGGGTATTTTGGTAAGGATTATATATAAATATAATCATTTAATACCGGCTGTAAGCCCTGAGCTGTAATTGCATTATAAATCTCAGTGAAGCTTCTGTCATCTGAGATTTCAAATTGCTCATCACCGGCAGTATTTTTATCCTTGGCTGTACAGTTCTTATCCGTAATATTCCCATCATCAGCTGTATTAGCTGTGCATCTGTTATCATACGCAGAACGATTATCATTGTGTACTGCTTCCTCATGCTTCTCGTACTTTTCTTCATGGTCACCGATGCCTGTACTTACTCCGGCAGAAACCTTGGTAGCACATATCTTAATTATGCCATCTCTAAAATGTGCCTGCTCTCTTGAAGATACGGTAATTCCTGCAAAGGGCAGGAATAATCTGTAGGCACAAAGTACCTGGCATAGCTGCTTCTCATGGACGTCTCTTGGATTAATTTTATCATTGTTAATAATAGGTCTGAGTCTCGGACAGGACAGGGACATTTCGGCATGAGGATATTTTCTCTGTAAGTAGTATACATGCAGGGCAGTTGCCAGGGCATCATGTCTGAAGCTTGACAGACCAAGTAGGGCTGAGAAGCCTACACCTCGCATGCCTCCCATAAGCGCACGTTCCTGAGCTTCAAAGCGGTATGGCCACACACGTTTATGACCCATAAGATGCAGGGTTTCATATTTGTCCGAATCGTAGGTTTCTTGAAAGACGGTGATGTAGTCGGCTCCACATTCGTGTAAGAATCTGTATTCGTCTGAGTTGACAGGGTATATCTCAAGACCTATATTTCTAAAATATTTCTTTGCAATTCGACACGCCTGACCAATATAATCAAGGTCACTCATGGCACGGCTTTCGCCTGTGAGCATAAGTATTTCTTCTATTCCTGATTTGGCGATAACATCCATCTCGTGCTCTATTTCTTCGAAGCTTAGCTTCTTACGGTTTATCTGGTTGTAGCAGTTAAATCCACAATATACGCAGTAGTTTTCACAATAGTTGGCTATATACAGGGGAGTAAACATATATACACAGTTGCCAAAGTGCTTTCTGGTTTCCTTTTGGGCCAGGTGAGCCATCTCTTCAAGAAAGGGCTCTGCTGCAGGAGATAAAAGGGCTTTGAAATCATCTATGCTACATCCGTTGCCGCCCATTGTCACATGGGATAGGGCTGCTTTTACATCAGTAGCTGTATAGTTGTCCGGAGTATAGCTGTTCATGTGGGATATTACCTTGTCCCTTATGTCGGAGCTTATCTGCTCCATGCCCTCCATATACTCCATATGGTTGGTTCTTACTGAGGGGTCATTCTCTAATGCTTTTTTTCTTGCTAATGCCTCAGGGCTTAGCTTATTGGAATCTATTATAAAGTTATTATCCATGTCGTTTTCTTCTTTCTATTCTTATCGCCTACGCAGACGCCAGCGAACGCAGTTCGCAATAAAATGCGTCTGCTACTTTATATTTAATCATGCAGAAAGCCTGTAAGTGGGTCGGATGCAGCGGCACCTCTGGCAAGTACACGTCCCATTCCGGCGAGATATGCGGCACGTCCGGCCTCAATGGCAGCCTTAAATGCGCCGGCCATTGCAGGAATGTCACCGGCAGTGGCTATAGCAGTATTGGCCATAATGGCGGCAGCACCCATTTCCATTGCCTCGCAGGCCTGTGATGGTTTTCCAATTCCGGCATCCACTATAATAGGAAGGTCGATCTCGTCAATGAGAATCTGAATAAATTCCTTTGTGGCAAGTCCTTTGTTTGAGCCTATAGGTGCAGCCAATGGCATAATGCAAGCAGCTCCTGCATGAACCAAATCTCTGGCAACATTTAAATCGGGATACATATAAGGCATAACCACAAAGCCTTCCTTGGCAAGCATCTCTGTTGCAATTATAGTTTCCTGATTGTCCGGGAGAAGATACTTAGAGTCACGCATAATCTCAACCTTGACAAAATCTCCGCAGCCCATCTCTCTTGCAAGTCGGGCGATTCTCACCGCTTCCTTTGCATTTCTCGCTCCTGAGGTATTGGGAAGCAGGGTAACATTCTTAGGAATGTAATCGAGGATATTTTCATCCTTGGCAGTATTTGCCCGTCTGAGTGCGAGGGTGATTATCTCTGCGTTTGCATATTCTACGGCTGCCTTAATCAGGTTAAGATTGTATTTTCCTGAGCCAAGGATAAACCTTGAATTAAATTCATGACCGCCAATAATCAGCTTGTCATCCTTGTATTCCTGACTTCCGCCACCCATGAATTGGACAATCTCCACAATATCATTTTCTTTTAATTTGTAATGATCGTAATCAGACTTGGAAATGATTTCCTCGTTGCATTCCACTGCAACTATACTGGGCTTGTAGCCATCTCTTGCAAGAAGCTCAGTTATGGTTAAACCTTCTCCTTTTGTTTCTACTCCGTTTAGAATTATCATGTTACGCCTCCTATTATTTTGTGAAAAATGTAATCCTGTATCTTACGCGATTTACTATTATATTTGACTGAAATATTTGTATAAATGAAAAAAGCCACACAAAGAAAACCACACCCGAGGTGGTGTGCCCCTTCATGCGACATTTCAATCAACACTCTAAATATAATTATATTGATAATTTAAAGTATGTCAAGGTGGATAAGCTCATATTATTATAACTAAAATCATATCCTATAGAGAAAGTGCCAATACATTTATAAGAGGAGAGGTATAGATGAAGGGTGCAGTTAAGGGATATCTGATTACATTTTTGGCAATAATTATAATTCCGTATATTATGACAATGTGTATAAATGGCAGATGCAAGAGCTCCTCCGAGGAGTTGAATCGCATTTCAACCGGGAGAGATGTAATTATGTATAGTGATGGTAAAAACTACCTCATTGATGTGGAACAGTACATAGCAGGAGTTCTTCCCGGTATGGTCGACCCGGATTGTGATGATGAAATGCTGGAGGCTCAGGCGGTTGCGGTAAGAACCAGGATTTATTATGCCATGGGGGAGAATACGGTTATTGATTCAAAAAGTCTTGACTATACATATCATACGGAAGAGGAATACATGAATATAATGGGTTCCGGAAATTATAAAAAATGTATAGGACGTTTTAATGAAGCAGTAATCAATACTGTTGGAAAGACAATAAAATAAAGAATGCTTCTTTGTAATGAATAATATAAAATCTATGTGTCCATACTATTTCCATATATTTTGAAGTTATTAGGAGGCATATATGAGAAGATGGACAGACCTTTTGAGGTCAAAGGGATTTTATATTGCATTGGGAACAGGGATAATCGCTTTTGCATCACTTATTGTAATGTATACAAATAGCAATCCCGGTAAGGATGTAACGAAGGAGCAGGCAATAGATTTAAATCAGTCCGAAATCACGGAGGAGACTGATAACAAAGATGATAGTAGCTCTATAGCGGCCAATACAGATCCGAAAAAGAAGGAAACAACCGAAACAGAAAACAAGGACGAAGACGAGGATGACACTGAAGATACAACTGAAGAAATGGTTGCTTCAGAGGAAACCACAGAATCAGATAATGGAGCTGTGGACGAAATAAATAATACAGTTGATGTAGCCAGTGATGTTGCCCAGGCTGCTTCGAAATACAATGGAGAGGATCCGATAGCATGGCCTGTACCCGGAAATATAATTATGCCGTTTAGTATGGATACAACTATATATTTTCAGACACTTGACACTTATAAATGTAATCCGGGAATCATGATAGAAAGCTCTGAGGGTACAAATGTATGCGCTGTATATGATGGAGTTGTTGAGTCAATAAAGGATACAAAGGAATATGGAACAGTCATGACTATAGATATGGGTAACGGATATAAAGCTATTTATGGACAGCTTATGAATATTCGTGTAAGAGAAGGAGATGCAGTAGGTGTGAATCAGATTATTGCAGAGATAGCACCTGTATCAGCTTATTACGTTGAAGAGGGTTGTAATCTTTTCTTTGAGATGACAAAGGATGGAGAGGCAATCAATCCTATGGCTTATATGCAATAGGCGCCTTTAAAAAGGTAACCATGATAATTGTAAAACGAAATCATATAGTGTATAATTATTATGTTTATTGCGTGGAAACGGCTTAATATGTTGAGCGTTGAAAGGGAGAAGGATATGAGAAGGAAAAAGCTATATAAAAACATTTTAAGAGGAATTATTTGTGTTGGTTTAGCAAGCTCGCTGGTGGGGTGTGGAGACAAAAATAATAACAAGATAGGTTCGGATTCCGTTGCAGTTGCTACAACAGAGGAAAGTGATCCTACCATTGCAATGATTACTACTGAGTCAACCTCCGAGAGTGTTACAGAGTCAACTACAGAGTCAACCACGGAAATTACTACTGAGGATACGGACGGAACTGATGCAGGAGAGGAGTTTTCCATAGAGCATATCAATACGCTTACGTCAGGAACGGAGGGTTGGACTGAACAGGATTGGCTGACATGGGCAGTAGATATGCACCAAAGAGCATGCGAAGTTTATTTTGAAAATGAAACGGTTTCAAACCTATGGGTAAACGGCTCAGAAACCATAAATATAGACGGTATTGAATACTATCTGTGTGATAATTACTCTAATATGGAGGAAGCAACAGCAGATTTTTATAGTCTGTTTTCTAAGGATAAATATGCTGACTTCTTTGATGGGCTGTTAGCAGAGCAGGATGGTAAGCTGTATGTTGTCCCTTTGGGAAGAGGCTCAGATGTTTATTATATGCGCTCAGAAATAGTGTCATTGGATAGAATAGGAGAATATAATATTTCATTTACTGTAAATGATTATTATCTTGATCCGGAATATGCAGAAAGTGAGGATCTTGAGAACCACTTATATATGGAAACAAGAGAATTCTCTGTAGTATTTGAGGATCGCATATGGAAAATAGATGATTTTATACTTCCATATTAGAATATATTAGAATAAATTGTGCCGGTTGGAGAAATCCTACCGGCGTTTTTATTTTGCAACCTAAAGTTAAAGTGTCTCGTTTGTTCAGATTATGTCAAATAATATGGAAGAAAATATTTCATTTTTATTTGACAGAATATGGCTATATTGGTAATATCTAGTAATAAGGGACTATAATGAGGAAGCTATAACAATGAATTTTGCAAATATAACGGGTGAACTTAATATTGAGCAGGCAAAGGATATTGTTGATTCTATTCTCAATTCCGGATATTGGGCTAATATTGTGATAGATAAAAATACATTTGAGATTTTATATCAGAATGACAAGGCAATAGAGCTTGTGGGAGACAAGCTTGGCTGTAATTGTTATGAGGTATTGTGTACAAGGGAAGTACCGTGTATGGATTGCCCGATGTCAGTCATTCAAGATGGACCTATTACCAGAGATAGATATGAGGATTTATTTGACAAGAATGTAAGATGGCAATATGTCAACATAAGTTGGTTTGATGGACGGGAAGCGATTCTTGCTACACTTTTGACGATAGATGATGGTACGGAGCTTATAGCTGCCGGTATGGCAGATAATTTTACAGAATATTATTCTTCAAACAGACGAAAAATTGATGAATTAACCCGTATTTCTAATTATTCTAAATTTTACATGGATGTGGAGCATACCCTGAGAAGCAACCTTGATAAGGAATATGCAATTATTGTGTTTGATATCGACAGGCTTAAGAGCATTAATGATTTGTATGGAATGCTTAAGGGAGATGAGGTACTTAAGTATGTTGGTACGGTATTAAGGGGCATGTTTGATGATGATACATGTTATGGTAGGTTACATTCGGACTTCTTTGCCATATGCATGAGCTACAAGAAAAAGGGTGACATTATTAAAACCATTGAGAAGCTGAGAAAGAGGTTTAATGCATACTCCAATAAAAATGATTTTGATATAAATACAACCTATGGTATATACTTGGTTAATGACAGAATGGTTCCTGCAAATCTCATGTGCGACAGGGCCATGATGGCGGCAAGAACCATTAAGGGTAATATAATAAAATTCTGCTCCTTTTATGATGAACAATATCGTATGGATATGCTTAAGGCAAATGAGATAGAGCGGGAGATGAATCATGCACTTGATAATGGCGAATTTAAAATGTATCTTCAGCCTAAGTTCAATCTTAAGAATGAAGACCTGTGTGGTGCTGAGGTGCTGTGCAGGTGGATACATCCAACTAAAGGAATCATTCCTCCGGCTGAATTTATACCTCTTTTTGAGAAGAATGGGTTTATTCTTAAGCTTGATGAATACATGTGGGAGGAAGCATGTAGGACTATCAGAAGATGGAAGGATGAGGGAAGAGATCCGGTCCCTCTTTCTGTAAATATCTCCAGATACCATATTATGAACAATGATTTGGAGAAGGTATTTACGGGACTTCTTGACAAGTATGATTTGCAGCCTAGCGCACTTACACTGGAGATAACAGAATCCTTATTCCTGGATAAACCGGAGGAATTAAACCGTGTACTCACTAAGCTTCAGAAGATAGGCTTTAGACTTGAGGTTGACGATTTTGGTTCCGGATTTTCGTCACTTAATTTAATTAGAAATATAAGTGTGGATACAATTAAAATTGATAAGGATTTCCTTGATAGCGAAATTGCTACAGAAAAGGGTAAAATTGTAATTAACCATACAATTAGTATGGCTAAGGATCTTCAGCTTCAGGTAATAGCAGAAGGAGTTGAGACAAAGGAGCATGTAGAATTTCTTAAGAAATCTAATTGCGATATTGCTCAGGGCTTCTTTTTTGCAAGACCTATGCCGGTTG
>JBJENB010000074.1:0-8515 GCA_051879975.1 Wujia sp. | reverse complement strand
GGCGTGTTCGGGACTTTCACCCGTTAGAGCGCGCCCATGGCGCGCAAACAAAAAAGAGATATTTTCATATCATTTTGAAAATATCTCTTAAAAACTCTATGTATTACTTTAATATCCCAGCTCCTGACCTATCAAAATAACCTTGATACGATTTGGAATCTTTGATGTTCTCGTAATGACTATCTGACTGCATATGCTATTTGACAGACAATCACCGCATTGACCTGTCTTGGCACACGGGGTATCACAATTAAGTCTCACGGTATTTGGTGGCGAAGCAAAATTTCTAACTCTTCGAATTCCATCCTCAACATTAGATACAATCTTGTTCATACCCGCAATAATTATCACTGAATCCGGACCGTAAATAAGATAGGATACTCTGTTACCTCTTCCATCAATATTGATTAACTCACCATCTATTGTGATGGCATTACTACTCATAAGAAATACATCAGCATTGATTGTTCTCGCCTTGCACTCCCTGATTTCTTCCTCAGTTTTATATGCCTCTCTTACAATCAGCTCATGTCCTGCTTCTGTTATTACATCCTTGAAGCCATGCTCATCAAGGGTCATTGACCCTCCATAGGCAACCGTCTTCACACCATCCCCCACTAATTCAATAAGCTTTTCCTTTGCAGCTTCCACATCCCTGCAATAATAAGCCTCCATATTTCTGGCCTTCATTTTATTGATAATAGAATTAGCCTGATTCTCATAAAACTTTTCCTTCGGCGATGCCATAGATACCACTCCTTTACTCTCCATCTGACTCAAAATGTTTCTTTAAATCTGCATTTGACACAAGCAGAACAATTGCAATGATATCAATTACAGCCTCAAGCAAATAAATAATCTGGAAGTGAGACAGGTTATAAGGTAAATTTACAAGTACTACTATAGCTGTAATACCTGCCGTAATATAATTTAAGTAAGGTGTTCCGATAATCAGCAACGCAGCTAAAACCACGCTTATCACAAGTGTTAATAAATTACCTAAACTAAAGCCTAAAATAAGGTTTAGCAGTCCCTTTATTACCAGCCATGCACCGATTGCTGTTGCCATTTGTTTACCCTTTGAAGTTTCCATGCATAATACCTCCTAAATTTTAAAATAAAAATACTTTTGCACCATGACTGTTCAGCTTAACAGACATAGTATCACCAAAAGATACAGTAATGTTATTCCATAAATCAAGTGCAGATGAAAAATCAGAAAGCTCTAACTCTGCCATGTCCAGATTAATTGTTCCGGACTTGTCTCCGGTATTAAAAATTGCTATATATGTTCCACCCTCTATAGAATTTGCTATCCAGAGAATATATTCCACTCCATCATATATTCTTCTCCAGACCTGGTGGGAATTTCTTGCATTTCGATGCAGCTTCATGATATTTTCATTGGTGATAAGACTCATGGTAAAGTCATCAAATTTAGTCATCTCACCGCCTATAAAAAGAGGTGCTCTGAATATACTCCATAAGGTCATCATGGTAATTTGCTCATCCTCGGTAAATTGAGTATGGTCATTTACATCATAATCCTGTCTGATAGGTCCTATCGGAAGCATATCTGTGTCCGGAAAGCTTCCAACCCCTGTATGTATAGACCATTTCTCACAGCGGGTAAACATGTCATATAAAAGCTCCCATTTATCCCAGAAATCGTCTGTTATTCTCCACATATTAGCGACCTGCTTATAGAATTCCGAACGTTCAAGGATGGCAGGTCCGGGAGAAAGGCTTAGCACCATCTCCCTGTCACAGGATTTTAATGCATCACTAAGCATAACTAACTCAGCTTCCTCATGGGGAAGCTCCCTTGCAATATCATCACATTTGATAAAATCTACGCCCCATGAAGCATACAGTTTAAATATGCTTTCATAATACTCCTTCGCACCTTTTTTCTCAGGGTTTACACCATACATATCTGTATTCCAATGACATATACTATCCGTTTTGGCAATCTGTCTCGCTGTGGCATCAGAACCCAATATAGCTGTGTTTTGGTGTACAGCCTGTCTTGGTATTCCTCTCATCATATGTATACCAAATTTCAGTCCAAGTGAGTGTACATAATCCGCCAATGGGGCAAAGCCCTTTCCCCCTGATGCGGAAGGAAAACGATTCTCTGCCGGAATCAGTCTGGAATATTCATCCATACAAAGCTCCGTAAAAGCGTTATATTCATGTGTCTTGGCATTAGGCTCATACCACTGTATATCTACAACCACATATTCCCATCCAAACTCCTTAAGATTATCAGCCATAAACCTAGCATTTTTTCTTACTATTTCCTCTGTAACAGCCGCGCCATAGCAATCCCAGCTATTCCATCCTCTTGGTGCAACAACAGGTTTACTTAACATATTGTCTCCTCCTTGTTTTATTATCTTAGCTTTAAAAAACGGGAGTCCCTAGCCATACTAAGAACTCCCATTTTATCAAGTATACAAACCAAGGACAGCTTGTCCTGTATATTAATTACTCTATGACTAATTCAAATGTAATACTGATATTTTTAATTCCCTGAAGGTCATTTGGATCAAGAATAACAGGAGCTGCATTACTTAAGTCTCCCTCAATATTTCTTGCATCGTCAGGAAGTTTATTTACCCATGCATTATAGAGATTTACTCTTGTACACTTGGCATCATCTGAGCTTGTGTAGTCATCAGCGACCTGCTCAATTACTTTTCCGTCTACTGTTATCTCCTTAATATCTATAATTGCATTTGGATAGAGAAGTTCACCATCTGCTAAACCGATAGCAGCGAAGGTGATTCCATCATTTCCTCCCTCAAAGTCAAGACTTATGGTATACTCTCCCGCTCCATCAACGACTACATCATGGGCAGTAATTCCAACTGTATTATCCGCAGGATTATATGTATCACCAACACTATATGTACCTGCTCCACCATTCCACATGATCCATGCAACCGGTGTGCCTGGTTCATATACGGCAATACCCTCCCATTGTTCAGGAGCTGCCTCTACTGCTGCCTCCATATTAGCCTTAACAGTATCTAAATATCCATCACCTGCTGCCTCTTCCTCTGCGTAACAACGTGAAGTGTAAAGCTCTGTCAGCTCATCTGAAATCATATTGAGCGTTGTCTTGTTGTACAAGCTTCCTGTTGACCAAAGAACAGGACAGAAGTTATTTACGTCACATACATCCAGGAAATAGTCTGTATATTCTACAGTATTAGGTATCTGATAGTTTGTATTACCTATGTAAGCAGGCAACGCACCATACTCACCAATGATTACACCATATCCCTCATCTACAAATTTTTTCATCTTGGAAACCTGGTTATTCATATATTCATATTCATTTACAAGTCCCCATCTGTATCCTTCCAAAGCATCAGTTGAATCTGCCTGCTTATCTCCACAGTAATTCCATGGATCATAATAGTGAACAGAAACCAAAAGCTTACCTTTTACTGTATCAGTCGGCATAACAAAACGATTATCTAAAGTAAGATCAATATTTGTATTATTACCTGCTATAAGTAAGAAACGGTCATCATTGTTACCGCCACTTGGACGAACAATGTCAATAAACTTCTGATTAATTTCATTCATTAATTTGTAAGCTTCATCATCTGTTAATCCCTGATTTAACCAGTTGTTACCTAACTCCTCATTAGCTGATTCGAAAATAAGCATGTCTGAATAATCTGCAAATCTCTCAGAAATCTGAGTCCATATAGACTCATAGATTTTCCAAGCCTGCTCCTGCTCTGCAGCATCACCGGCGAAGAGATCCCACCAGCCACCATCCCAGTGGTCGTTTATGATAACAAACATCTCAGCATCGATTGCCCAATCAACTATTTCCTGAACACGATCAATGTAAGCTGTGTTGATGGTATAATCACCATTCTCGTAATCCATCATGTTAGTCCAAGCAACAGGAATTCTGATTGTATCAAAGCCGCAGTTTTTCATACCCACAATCATGTCTTCAGTCGTAATAGGCTGACCCCATGCCTGCTCATACTGGCTAACATCTAAATCTTTACCATAATTGGTATTAACAGCTTCCATGGTATTACCAAGATTAATACCATTTCCAAGGTACTTCGTAAACTCAACTGCGTTCATTGAAGTAAAATCAATATCACTAAATTTAGCGGTATTCACATATGTATTAGATGATACTTCGGTTTCACTTCCACCGGCTGAACCTGTTCCATCCCAATCCATGTCAGAAAGTGTAAATGTTACAGAAATGGTAGTAGGATTATCTACTGTTGTAAAGTTCGCTACATGCTCACTTGTACTAGATACTTCTTCAACGGAAGAGCCATCCCACGCATTGATAGGATCATTTGTATCAAATATGCCTGAGGTCTTAAAGGCTGACTTAGGCTCTGTCTGAGTAATAGTAAGCTCTACACCATCTACCGCAACAGCATCATACATGATATTACAAGCCTTCAGTGGTGACTGGGCACCGTTGGCAGAACCCATATCAAGTATGTAAATTGCCGTTAAATTATTCAATGCAGTTACACCTGCCTTCTGAGCCTCCTCAGATAAGTCCTTCGAGCAATCAAAGCTTAAGGTGTACTGACCTTCCTCCGTAACAACTATTGATTCACCTGACTCATTGCTATAATACTCGTTGTCTGCATCGTTGTAATAAACATTGAGTGCAAGCTCAATAAAATTCTCTGTATCAACTGCAACATCCGTATCTGAAGCAACATTCTGTGTTGTCTCCTCGGTTGTATCCTTCTTTGACTTACCACATCCGCCAAGTCCAAGAGGAATAACCATTGTCAGTGCCGTCAATACAGCAAGACATCTCTTTCTTAATTTCACAATGTCATCTCCTTTTCTTATTATTTACATACGCTCATAAAAGCTACGCATATATATTATCATTTAAATTTAGATAAATCTACTTAAAATATGGCAAAAAAATTACATATATTATTTCACATTGCCTGACAGCTCCGTGGGTTTTCTTGCAATTTAGAAGTTTCCGCCATTCCATCCCCAATTAGAGACAGCCTCATATTTTACATAAATATGATCCGATGCTATTCCAAGCACCTCATTGTATATCTCACATATTTTTCCCGTAAGCGCATCAAAGGCAGCTTTATTCTCAGAGCCAAATACACTAACCTCCACAAAAGCCATTGGCTGACTGTTGTCTCCTCTGAAATAAAGTGTGTACTCATCCTCAAAGCCCACCATCAGCCAGCTTTCACTCTTTCCCGGAATAGTCTTAATTGCCTCTCCCAGCTTACTCTTAATTGCAAGCTCCTGCTCACCGGTCATTTTTACACTAATTTTTGAATTGATAAATGGCATATTTTTTCTCCCTTCACTTAGCTATTTTAATATTTACAATCCAGCTCATAGAGTCATGGATAGCATTTTTTAATTATTATAATTCTACTCAATTTCATTTAAAATGAGTGAACCATCATAATGTTCTATCAGTTCACCATAAATCTCATTATATTTTATGCTGTCATCACCGGTCGGGTCATCCTCTGTATCAGGAGAGTCTGTATCCTACGTGTCCTCTTTTTCTGTTGTAACCTCTGTAGTTTTTCAGTGGTATCCTTGCCATTGTCCTCCTTCTTGCCACATCCCATAGTTGATAAGGAAAATGCAGTCAACAATAATCCCAAAATCAGTATTTTACGTCTCATATTTACCTTCTATATCTGTATATTTCTGTACATTTATCTGTACCTACATATTCTCACAAATTGCATTTACCTGAACATCTATCAGCTCCTTCGCAATCTTTCTTACAGCTTCATATCCCTTGGGATTTCCGGCATAGCCAAGAGGCACTACCTCAACAGTACTATTTTTTCCCTCCATCCATTTATTTAGCTTCTCATAGGTTAAGGAATAAGAAAAAAGTTTTTTTGCCTTATCCGTATCAACAAGCTCAGGATACATGTAAGAAAGCATTCCTGTTTCAAAGGCTCCTGCATGAATGTCCAAAAGTCCCTGTTCTTCGTCATCCCCACCCTCAAACCATTCCATTTGGTATTGTGGAGCAAATACATACAGAAATTCCTCATCTCCCTGCATGCCATTCATTTCCAAATCCATAGCCTCAATTACATATTTTACTTTGATATTTAAATCACTGTTTGCCCTCTTTATCGCTGTGATAATCGATTGAATATGTACCGGGTCACCATGATAATTAAAGCAATAGATTTCTTTAAAGCCAAAATCGCAAAGATTTGCAAATATTTCATATAACACCTGCTGAAAGGTTTCAGGTTTTAAAGTAAATGAACCCGGAAACGCACTGGTACAATGGTTTACTCCATAATAATAAGGCGGAGCAATCAGGACTTCCTTTCCTTTTTTCTCAAGAGCTTTCTTTACCTCCTTGCAAATATAATTACTCCAAAGTATATCCGAACCTAAAGGTAACTGTGGACCATGCTCCTCAATCACTCCCAAAGGAAACAAAACCGGTACTTCCTTCTCACCGGCTTCTTTTATCTCCTCCCAGTTCATATACGCCATCGTATTCTCAAAAAAGCCTGCCATAACAAATACCTCCTCTTTTATTCAAAATAATAATAAAAAAAATACCCATCAGCCCTTTTTTCCCAAACAAATGGTGAACTTAAATATGATTCCGGACATACATGTACTCCATGATTGTAGCTTTCATCTGCCTCCGGACATGAATACTTTACCAGAAATCCGTCCTCATACCATTCAATCTGTGGTGTGAATTCATCCTCATAACAGTAAAACACTCTTGCATATCCATACTTACTAATAGGCCGAGCATAGTGCATATATCCACTTGTATTTCCGAATATATCGCGATCCCCGCCATCCTCATATATGCTGTGCATTCCATCCGGGCTGGTCTGATATGGTTTTCTCCTATAATCGTCCATATTCTTAACAAAATTAACAGCTACGGAAGCCATGATTAGTAATGCAATTCCTATTTCTATTCCAAGCCTTATTCGAAATCCTATTGTTTTATTAGCTTTAAGAATAATTCTAATACATAACATACCAATGACTGCAACAACAATCACCATAATCAGAAGTGCCTTATAGAATCCGGAGGTATACCCATTAATCAGAACAAATGCCGGTCCTCTTATATAGGATAATTTTTTAAAAACAATAACACAGGAAAGTATAATAATAGCCAGCACCCCAAGGATTATGTAGCATCGTTTTCTATTCTTCATTTGCTTCCCCCCTCCATGAATTATAGATTTACTATCTGTTTTTAATCTCTATTCTATCTAAAATACCCTGTACACCTACATTTTGATGCGTTAAATACATCCTATTCACATCTTCTATAAAGCTCTTATCGGCTCTTGTTTTTTTATGTATCTTATCTACATAATAACCTTTATCTATATATTTCATTATTTTTTGCACAAGTGAATACAGCTCTAAATCCTTTTCTGCCACTTCTTCTTTTTCTCGAAAACCATCAGTCAGTACTGCAGCCTTTGCATGTCCATAGTATACCTTTTTGAGATTGCGTGCCAACAGCTTTTCCCAGCTTTCGGCAATCTGCGTGCCCTCGTGTAGCTCCAATTCATACAGCGGATTCAAATCACCCACTAATGCGATACCTTCATCAAGATAAAGTGACACACTATCATCACTATGTCCGGGAGTATACAGAAGCTCACCATCAATCCCTATCTCATTCAGAAATGACCTGCTATCCTGTATTGGAATCATTCTTATTTTGCTGTCATCAATTGGCTCAAATTCTGTACAATTTTCTTTCTTAAAAATGTAATCAGAGCTGTGGACAAATTCCCTTTGAACATCCATTACAACAATTGTGACTCCCAGGTTAGCTATTTCCCGGGCAATTCCCATATGGTCAGGATGAAAATGTGATATCAAAAGATATTGTATCTCTTGAGCCTTGATGTTTAACTCACCTAATGCCTTGCAGAACACCGAAAAGGTTCCTGCCCAACCCGTATCAAAGAGAACATATCCCTTTTTGCCCTTAACAAGATATGTATTTGTATTCGAATATTTCAATTCCGTTATCAAATTAGCCACCTTTATTTCGCCTTATTCTGTTTGTCAATCAATATAGATGAAATAATTGCATATACAATAACACCGGCAAATAATATGATTTCAACTACAAAAAATGCAGATATTCCTGTCAACAGCTGTATTCCGTTAAATGCAAAGCTGATGCCCAGTATCAGCAAGACAATTGCCGACTGCCTATAATATGGTTTTTTATTCATTTTCTGCCGTTCCTCTTTTGAAGCGTACAAATATGCATTATTAAACAAAAAGCCTTTTTCTAAGAAATGCCTAATACTTAAAACTATCAGCGCAAGAGATATTATAAAAAATATTATTGCGACAACTATTTCCTCTGTTCCCATTGCAGTCCCTCCATTACTATAATTACCTTCAACCATTTTATTCTTCATTTTAACATAAATTATACTATCAAGCTAGGGCTAACCTTTATCCTATAATTCTT
>JBJENB010000073.1:0-8753 GCA_051879975.1 Wujia sp. | reverse complement strand
CTGTAAGTGCAATACCCCAGCTTCCTGCACCTAAGATACCTATATTCATTGTAACCTCCTATTAGTTAGGCTTTTTACCTGCCCCTAATTTATTCTCCTCATGTCTGAGTAATCTCTTAATATTTTCCTTATGTCTGTATATTGCCATAACAGCCATCAGAATAACCACCACTACACTTTCAATCATAGCATTGTGCGAGGTTGGATTTTCCGGATTAAATGGATATACATTTCCAAATGCACTGATGGCATATATGACTGCGAACTCTGTAACAATTACGATAGACCCCAGTGAAACATATCTGGTTAAAGCTACAACAATAATGAATGAAAGAAGACATACTACGATAATAATCGGATCTAGGAATCCAAGTATAACACCTGCAGTTGCCGCAATACCTTTTCCCCCTCTGAAACCAAGATAGCATGGGAAATTATGCCCCAAAACAGTACCTATTCCGGCATAGGCTATAAACAAATATACCTCCTCCGGGAAGATACTACCGGCAATAAAACGGGCTAAAACCGTTGCAATAACTGCCTTGAATAAGTCCCCAAGGAATACAATGAGTCCGGCCTTTTTGCCAAGTACCCTTAATGCATTGGTAGTACCTGCATTGCCACTGCCATGCTCACGTATGTCAATTCCGTTCATTCTGCCATATATGTACGCTGTCTGGAACAGTCCGAAGCAATAGCCTCCTACCAGACAAAGTATTCTTGCTAAAATCATTTCTCTTTCCTTTCCCGAATGATAAATTTCAATGGTGTTCCCCTGAAGCCAAAGGCTTCCCTTATTTTATTCTCAATATATCTCGTATATGAGAAATGCATAAGCTCCTTATCATTGACAAATATTACAAAAGTAGGCGGTTTCACCGATACCTGGGTAATATAATACAGCCTAAGCCGCTTTCCCTTGTCCGTCGGTGGCTGATTCATAGCAACAGCCTCTGTCATAATCTCATTTAGCACACCTGTTGCAATTCTTAAGGAATGATTCTCTATAACTGCATCTATGGTCTCAAACAGCTTAGGTAGCCTCTGACCTGTAGCCGCAGACACAAACAAAAGCTCTGCATAAGGCATATATGAAAGCTTTTTGCGTATATTCTCCGTAAAGGTATAAATAGTCTTATCATCCTTTTCAATGGCATCCCATTTATTAACTACAATTATCATACCCTTACCACGCTCATGGGCAATTCCTGCAATCTTAGCATCCTGGTCCGTTATTCCCTCAGTAGCATCTATTACCAATACTGCGACATTACATCGCTCAACTGCTGATACAGTCCTTATAATACTGTAACGCTCTATCTCTTCATTAATCTTATTCTTTCTTCTAAGTCCAGCGGTATCAATGAATACATATTCTTTTTCGTTGCGTTCAATTACCGTGTCAATGGCATCTCTCGTGGTTCCTGCTATATCTGAAACAATACATCTTTCAGTGCCAAGAAGCTTATTGATTATTGAAGACTTACCCACATTCGGCTTACCTATAATGGCAATACGCGGTCTGTCATCCTCATGTTCCTCTTCCTCAATATCCTGAAAATGCTTGGTAACCTCATCCAGCATATCACCTATTCCAAGCTGTGAGGCAGCAGAAATAGGCACAGGGTCTCCTATGCCAAGATTATAGAATTCATAAACATCAGGCATAAACTTCTCAAAGCTATCTACCTTATTTACCACAAGGACAATCGGCTTTCCGGATTTTCTTAGCATATCCGCGACCTTTCCGTCAGCATCAACAAGTCCCTGACGAACATCTGTAATAAATACAATTACATCTGCCGTAGCTATGGCTATCTCTGCCTGTTCACGCATACTCTTTAATATGATATCCTTTGACTCCGGCTCTATACCGCCGGTGTCAACAATTGTAAAATTGTAGTTTAACCATGATACATCTGCGTATATTCTATCTCTTGTTACACCAGGTGTATCCTGAACAATAGAAATCTTTTCTCCAGCCAGTGTATTAAAAAGTGTAGATTTGCCAACGTTAGGTCTACCAACGATAGCAACAACCGGTCTACTCATCTTTACTCTCCATTTCAGAAATCGTGTTAAATAAATCCATACCGCTTGATTGTACAATAATAACCGGTACTTGTAAAGTATTTTGAAATTTCTCAAGACTCATGTCATCCAAAAAAATATCCTCATCCGCCTTTAATACATTGCCGGGTAATATTAGGGCATCTCCCAAATCCTTCCCCTGCAGCTGCTCCAATATATCCCTTCCTGTGAGCAATCCGGTTACGGTTATTTTCTCTCCAAAGAAATTATTCTTAATCGGATAAACCGGAAACTCCAGTCTTGGAAAGGCTTGTTTTATATTCTCAACAATCTCAAGCATGATTTCATTTACCAGGACACCTGAGATTCCTGAAATTCTAATATGTCGCATATCCGGCTCACCCCTACGTTTTCCTAAATAGTCCTGAACGCATTGATTCACTTCATTACAAAGTAATCTTGTCATGCCCACACCATTTTCAAGCTGTAGATATCCGTCATAGCTTTCCTCCTCAGGCAGCTCCAGTCCTGCATTAATATACCATTCGTCACTGGCATGGACAAAATGAGATCCAAATTTCTCCATGGCCAGCTTCTGATATTTTTCTACAATATTAATAACCTCCAAAGAATCCTCTGCAGTAAAGCTACTAAGCTCACACAAGCCCTCCCTGTATTTTGACAATCCCACAGGAACTACGGACAGACTCTCCATCATTGGTGCATATTGCATCAAATCACTGATGGTTTTTTCCAATTCCTTGCCGTCATTGTATCCCTTGCACAGAACAATCTGAGCGTTCATTGGAATTTCAGCCTTATAAAGCATTTCAATATAATCAATCACTCTCCCGGCAAACCGATTATTCAACATTCTGCACCGAAGTTCTTTATTGGTTGTGTGAACCGAAATATTAATAGGTGCCAGTCTGTATTCAATAATTCTTTCTATGTCCTTAGGCTGCATATTGGTAAGCGTTACATAGTTTCCTTGAAGAAACGACAATCTTGTATCATCATCCTTAAAATAAATGGTATCTCTCATACCGGGAGGATTTTGATCAATAAAACAGAAAACGCATTTGTTATAACAGCTTTTATAGTTGTCCATCAAGGATTCACCAAAGCCGATTCCCAAATCATCCTCATACTCCTTCTCTACTTCAAGAAGCCATTCCTCCCCATTTTTCTTCTCAACCAGTATCTCAAGATACTCTTCATTCAACAAGTAATGGTAATCAAATATATCCTGTATTTCTTTCCCATTGATAGATACAAGATAATCTCCCTTTTCTATATCAAGCTCCCAGGCAATACTCCCCTCTTCAATTGTGTCAATTAAATGCTTTTTCATCAATTATACATCCTAAATTTATTTGAAACCGATTACTGCTGCAAGGTTTCCTCTCATTCCCTTGGAAGCCCTATGAGAAAATAAAAGTGTTGGGTTACAACAGGTACAAATATCCGGCATGGCAATATTCTCCTCACAAACTCCCGCCAAGAGTAGATTATATCTGCAAGCCAGCTGTAAATCAAGCAGATACTTCCCATCATCCTTACTTACAGCCAAGCTACTAAATACATCCTCCGCATATTCCTTACGAAACTCATCTATTACATCCTGGCTAACCTCGTAACAGCTTTTACATATTGAAGGTCCGATAGCACATATTATATCCTCAGGTACAGAACCATATTCATTAACCATAACCTCAATCATCCTTGTCCCTATATGAGCTACTGTTCCCCTCCAGCCGGAATGTGCAAGTCCAACCACATTCTTTACAGGATCATAAAAAAAATTCGGAACACAATCCGCAAAAAAGGTAATCAGAGTAACTCCCGGCTCATTTGTAACCAGCCCATCCACTCCCAATATATCTGTATCAACCTTTATTCCCTTCCCGCAATCTGCCTTTGTAGCCTTATAAATGGTCGTCTCGTGTATCTGATCAGAAAATACAAGAGAATCTGTCCTGTATCCCAGTGCCTTAGCAAATCTTTCATGATTACACAAAACATTTTCTCTGTCATCACCTCTTGTAAAGCTCAGATTAAGAGAGGACAAATGCTCCTTGCTTACCCCGCCAAACCTGGTTGAAAAGCCGTGAATCAAATCCTTATGGCCATCAAAAATTTGATATTTGATTACCGGGACTATAAATCTTCCTCTTTCATCCTCTCCCTTACAATATGTAAGATATGTGCTTCTATTTTCAGAGACATAGCTAATATTTTTTTCAAGCCGACTTAGCAAGCCATCCTCTGAAATGTTTATAGGAAATTTTTTTCGCTCCATTTTATTATCCACCTCACCGGACTCATAATCCATAACTGTAAGCCAATTTATTGAAATCGTACTATACTCAAATCTATACTATAAATTCAAATGCATTTTTTATATGTTTTATATCCTTATCCAATACACCTATGACGTCAAATCTGTAGGAATGATTCTCATCTAAGCCTTTGTCATAAATATATCTAAGGGCAGCCCTTGATATTCTCCTTTGCTTATTCACATCAACGCTTTCCAGCGGGTGACCCGTTATATCCGAGCTTCTGTATTTCACTTCAACAAAGACGATTGTTCCCCTGTCATCGGCAATTATATCTATCTCAGAATATCTCCCATTTCTGAAGTTTTTATCCAGAATAATATAGCCTTTATTCTTCAGATATTCCGCAACGGTATTTTCATATTTTGTGCCAATTTCACGTTTGTTTATCAAGCATTATCCCCCATCGTTCTATCTGTTCACCTTAGAACGTATTTTATCCATCTTGTCAACATACACAAGTATCTCAGCCACCACTCCATACAGCTCAGGTGGTATACAGTCCCCTATATCCAGCTTAAGCAATGTGTCAGCCAGGTTTGTATCCTTATATAAAGGAACATCACTGGACTTTGCAGTTTCTATTATTTTATCTGCCATTGCACCTTTACCGGCAGCAACAACCTGAGGTGCCTGATTATTGGGATCATATAAAAGTGCAACCGCCTTTTTTCTTTCGGGCTCTTTTTGTTGTTTATTATTACTGTTTAAATTAAAATTATTTTCTGCCATAATATCACCTACATTCTAACATCAAAGGAATATCTCTTTACACTTTTTTCGAGTTCATTGTCCATCATGTTGCTTACAACCGCATTAGGTGCCTTGGACAGTGTTGGTTCCCTGGTTATCACTTCATTGTTAAGCTGAAAACCATTTTCATTTACCGCCTTTTCAAGCAATGCCATATGTTCATCCAGGATTTTCGCACTGATCTCATCCTCAACATAGAACCTTGTACTGACAATATTTCCACGAAGACTGACATGCACATCTGTAGGACCCAGATAATTCATGTCCAGATGCAGCAACGCACTTACATCCTCCTTAGTGCTTTTTATTCCCTTCTTGTTCATATAAACAAACAATTCTGAATTAAGCTCATTGCTGTTTAGCTTTACAGGGATTTGTGCATAGGCATACATCTCGTTTAAGCTTTGAATGAAATCCATTCTCTCATTGACATTTTTTGCCTGTTGCTGCAAATTTTCTCCGGCTGAACCGCCTCCATTCGCAAAGGAGTTCATGAGCTTATTGGTTTTTTCGTATATACTTCTATATAAGTCATCTATTTCCTTAGGATTTTCCATATTTGCAGGCTTTAATGAAAGCTTATCCTCTATGGCAGCTTCCAGGAGCTTATTATAACCATCCATTTTAAAGAAAGACTTAAGCTCTTCCACCTTACCCTTATCCACAGTCTGATTGATCAATTCGTTTACGTTGTTAAGAAGCTGTAAAGGTGTATTGGAGTTATCCTTTAATGTATTCAGCTGCTCCTCTGAGACGTTCAGACTCTTTAAATCATCCAACAGCTGTTTCAGGTTCTCCTCAGGTAACTCAAGCTTTTCTGATAAATCGGCAATTGATAAACCGACAGCCAAAGGCTCCTCCCCTGCAACTGCATTCTCAAGGCTCCCTACACCTTGGATCAGTTCGTTACTGATATTCTCCGTAAAGTTTTCCTTTGAGGATATTTCAGATAATGCTATAAGCATGCTCTGACTTACCATGTCAGCCTCATCAGACACAGCGGCTAGAAGCTCACTATTAAAGCTCAATACCGATTCGAAGCTATTTATATCCACATAGTCAGTCCCTGCACTGTTTAAAATTTCTGACTGAAAATCTGCAATTCCACCTGCCAGTTCCTTCAGGTTGTTTGACAACTGATGAGTATTGTTCAGGTAGTCATTGTATTGTTTTATACTCATCTCATTTACCGGAATTCCAAGCTTATTTAAAGAAACAAGCGTATCAACTGACGCATCAGGAAATTTATAAGATTGTTGCATAACCTTCTGCATTCCCGCTTTATCGACAGGCATGTTATTCTTCATTAGCGTATCAGCAATATTATAATTCTTTTCTGTAGGAGAAAAACCATTCAGATCTAAAATGTTTAAAATGGTATTATTTTTCATTTCAGAAAACTGCTCAAGCAATGGGTGGATGATGACATTGCCCCCATTATTTTCCTTTACCTCAAACATCAGTGCATCACCAATATTAAGGTTCAGTGTCCCAGACATATGTGCATTTAACGTTTTGTTATTGTCCAGCAAAATACTTACCTGGTCATTTGTTATGCCGGTAATATGTCCGTTAAATCTCTCTCCTGCCGATACCATGACTATATCAGCATTTGCCGAGCTTACCGTACCTGCACGATTGGTCGTACCCGTATCAGTTGAACCGCCTATTCTCATGTTCTGATTGTTGCCAATGCTACTGCTATCAAAGCTTCTATCAGATATATTCATTGAATTCTCCTATACAAAATTGCCAATAAAGCTTCTTCTATGTATCTCACATGGTCCTATTTTTTTTAGGGCCTCTATGTGATTTGCAGAACCATATCCCACATTGCTTGAAAAGCCATATTCCGGATATAGTACATCATACTCCTGCATCATTCTGTCTCTGGTAACCTTTGCGACAATACTTGCCGCTGCAATTGATGCCGAAAGAGTATCTCCTTTTATTATCGGCACCTGCGGTATATTTACTTGAGGAATTTTTACCGCATCATTTAACAATAAATCCGGTTGAACCTTCAGATTATCTATTGCCATCCTCATGGCTTCATAGGTGGCCTGAAGAATGTTTATCTCATCTATCCTCTTCTCAGACCTTATACCAATTCCGACTGCAACAGCCTTCTCCATGATAACATCAAACAGCTCCTCCCTTTTCTTAGCCGCAACCTGCTTTGAATCATTCAGAAATAATATCTTTTCATCCTTTGGCAAAATAACGGCACATGCTACCACAGGACCTGCAAGAGGACCTCTTCCCACCTCATCTATCCCACAGATGAATTCATATCCCATGTCCCAATATTTATTTTCAAATTGATACATTTGCTCTGTTCTAAGCAATTCATTTTCATAGGCTGTTATTTTTTTTTGAGCCTGACTGACAACCGCCATTACACCTGTTCTCTTATCGGAAGAAAATGAATGGACAAAATCCTTTAGCTTTTCTATCTCACTATCCTGTATTTCCCTATAAATATTTTTTATCTCACCAATTGTCATTGTAAATATCCTCCATATATTTTATTATACAGACTAAAATGTTAAAAGTACACCTGTAAATAAAAAAGTAAGACTGCCGTTATTCGGCAGCCTCATAATAAGTTATTTGATTGTTCCAAAGGATGAAAACGGATATATTCTCAGCACAACCTTGCCTACAATATCGTCCCTATTAACATTTCCTACATCCGGCCATCTGCTGTCAGAGCTATTATTACGATTATCTCCCAAAACAAAATACTCATCCTCCCCTAAAAGCACCGGCTGACTTGCCCTACCTAAATTATTCGGAAGAATGGTCTCACTTCCATAATCCTCCACCAGCAATTGTTCATTGATATATATATTACCATTCTGGTCTATTCTTACAGTTTCTCCCGGTAAACCAATTATTCTCTTTACATAAGTTGTTGTCTCGTTGTAGTTAAAAATAATAATATCAAAACGTTTTGGATCACCGAAGGTATACGAGAGCTTATCAACCCACAGATTATCATTGTTCTCAAGTGTTGGATTCATGGAGCTACCAGCAACCCTGGACCTGCAGCCTACAAACCTGATAACTGCGTAGCAAAGCAATACTACCAGGCCAATATAAATGATAAGACTGAGCAATTCTTTTACTATATTCACATCCTCAGGCTTTCTCTTGTTCTGATCGGCCTTAGCCTTCTTTTTCGCTTTCTTCGCTTCCCTTCTCTCTTCCTTTTTCTTTTCTTTTGCAATCAGCTTATCTATCTCATCCGCTTCTTCAGACTCCGGCTCCTCTGTTGCCATTTCTTCTGTCTCTTCATGCTCTAAATCCTTATCATCTTCAAATATATCTTTATTCCTTCTACTCATACGAGTTCACTCCTAATATTTTTTTTGGCTGCTCAAGACTTATTCTTCCCAGCTTGCCGCTTCTGAAATCCTCCAGCAAAAGAGCGGCAGCCTTATTCAAATCATATTCACTCCCCTGCATAAGACAACCTCTGACAGCTGCTATATCTGCCAGAACTTCATATGTTGCCTTATTCATATCTATATTATACCTGTCAGATAGGGCATTACAATAATTATTTTTTAAAAATTCAATTAATTTTCCAGCTATCTCAGTCTTTGTAATGATTTCGTCATT
>JBJENB010000072.1:0-8759 GCA_051879975.1 Wujia sp. | reverse complement strand
CCGCGACCCCCTCCTTGGCAAGGAGGTGCTCCACCGCTGAGCCACTCGCGCAAATCATCTCAAAGATACTCTCTCTAAGACACATGTGTCATGATACCATATCGATTTAATCATGTCAATATTTTTTCTCCTGCATTTTTCATTATAATCACAAACATCATTCAACCTCAATGAAGGAATTAATAAATTGCTCATAATACTTACCACCGGAAAAATCACTCATTGTAATGGTTATTGCATAGCCATCCTGAATACAAATTAATGCATGCTGCTCCATTCCTATATCTGTAACTGCATCAATGCAAACATACTCTTTTCCGCCATATACCCTCTTCTCAATAGGTGCAATTGTATAATCTGCCATTCCCGATTGTTCAATTTGTTGACAACTAATCTCCACATATTCGTCAATAGAAAGATTAGGACATTCAGCTTCAGACAGTTTTACAAAGATAATATTTAAACTAGACTTATTATCTCCATACAAATGCATATAATCAGGTACCATTCCATCTAATAGACCTTCTATATCCTCTGACGAAAATTCTTCCCCTTCATTCAACATGTCTGAAGCAATCCCCAACACTGTAAGTATCATCTCATCACTAAAAATCGTACAGTCCTCATCCACCTTAAAGGATATTCCAAATCTCTTATTCACATACATACCATCCTCAACCATACCTCTAATCGTCCCTATAGAAACTTCTGAGGTATTTTCCTCTGCTGTTGTCACATCTTCAATTTTTAAAATGTCTTTCTTACATCCCATTACAGTTACAGCCACAATTGCAGATAAAAACAAAACAATTATGCTTTTTTTCAAATCAATTCTCCTTTTTATCAGTAAAATATATCTTTTTTTCATGGTATTACATTTTTACTTTTCAGTTTATTATAGATATATGTAATTATCAGCTATAATATTAGAAAGGAATATTGTTCATGATTAGTAACATTTCATTATCCGGAGAATGGAATTTTGAATTAGATGCAGAGAAAGACGGAATCAAAAACAAATATTATGCTAAAAGCTTATCTGATACCATCGTTCTTCCATCTACCACAAGCATTTCAAAAAAAGGAAAAGCCTCTGACAAAAAAGAAATTGGCTTTCTCACTGACCCTTACGCCTTTGAGGGCTATGCCTGGTATCAGAGGAAAATTGATTTACCTGATAACACACTTGGTAAAAACATTTTCCTGCATCTTGAGAGAACTCGTATGACAACGGTATGGATAAACTCATGCTATGTAGGAGAAAATGACAGCTTAACCACTCCTCATGACTATGACTTGACACCTTTTATCAGTGATGGTTCCTTTATATTAACCATTCTTGTGTCCAATGTTGACTATCCAACCAAAGGTGGTCATCTCACCTCCCCGGACACTCAAACCAACTGGAACGGAATCACAGGTGACATAAGCCTTCATATATATGAAAAGCAATATATCTCAGAGATAAAGGCTTTTCCGGATATCGAATCAAGCTCATTTATGCTTAAAATAACAACCGTGAACTGTACTGACGAGAATACCATACATAATGTGAGTCTGGCAATTCGTCCAATGAATAAAACGGGAAAATGTGGTGAAGCAATTGATACTGCAACCATTGAATTGTCGTTTCCTGTTGGAACCGGCTTTACGGAGTATACCTATCATTGCCCGGATATTGAATTGTGGAGTGAGTACAATCCTAAACCATATCTGCTTACATCAACGATTTTATCAAATAAGGATGAAACTAAGACTGTAGTTGGTATGCGTAAGTTTTCTACTACCGAAACCGAATTTCTGATAAATGGTAAACCAACCTTTCTTAGGGGAAAGCATGACGGACTAATTTTCCCATTGACAGGTGCAGCGCCAACAACCCTTGATGAATGGCTCAGGGTAATGTCCATATCAAAAAGCTATGGTATAAATCATTACCGTTTCCATACCTGCTGCCCTCCTGAAGCCGCCTTTATGGCCGCTGATCTGCTGGGCATATATATGGAACCTCAGCTCCCATTCTGGGGAACCCTTACCGCACCCGGAGACGAAAACCACAATCAAATTGAACAGGATTATCTCATTGAAGAGGGCTTTAGAATGATGAATGCCTACGGAAATCATCCGTCATTTTGTATGATGTCACTGGGAAATGAGCTTTGGGGCAGCAAGGAACGTATGGCTGAAATAATCAGGGAGTATCGTTCAGTAGATAATCGTCACCTGTATACCCAGGGTTCAAATAATTTTCAGCATACTCCTGTCATTCTTCCGGAGGATGACTTTTATGTTGGTGTCAGGTTCGCAAAAAATCGTCTGATTAGGGGCTCCTACGGTATGTGCGATGCACCTCTTGGACATATTCAGTGGAATGAGCCGTCCACAGACCACAATTACGATGGAGCAATATATCCGTCTGATATTTCTAATTCATCTGACAATGCTTCCGATGAAATAGAAATTCAGTATGGCACCGGCGTTAAGAAGGTTAAGGCTGCCAAGGGAGAGGGACAATTGGTTCCACACATTCCTGTAGTAACCCATGAAATCGGGCAATACGCTGTGTATCCCAACTTCCGAGAAATAGATAAATACACTGGCGTTCTGAAGGCCAGAAATTTTGAAGTTTTCAGAGACAGACTGAAGGAAAAGGGCATGCTTGACCAGGCAGATGACTTTTTCTATGTAAGTGGCAAGCTCTCTGTTCAGTGCTATAAGGAGGAGCTTGAGGCAGCCGCCCGTTCCAGTCTTGTTGCAGGCTACCAGATATTAGACATACAGGATTTCAGTGGTCAGGGTACTGCACTTGTGGGAATACTGGATGCATTTATGGATAACAAAGGGCATGTTACCAGGAATGAATGGTCATGCTTTTGTTCTGATGGTATACTAATGGCACAATTTCCGCATTATATATATACAGCCGGAGATGTTATAAATGCCAAAATGGCTATTCGGTATTACAATCCCGACATGCTAATATCCAGAAAGCTTCATTGGGAATTAAAGCCAATATCCTGCTACGAGCCTTACAGCCTGTCAGCCCCGGTATGCTTCGGAGATATTACTATTCCGGATGGTTCAACCGGTCTTGTCCAGCTTGGTACAGCAGATATTATAATTCCTGAGAGCGATAAGGCTGTAGCCTATGAGCTATCTCTATCTGTACCGGGAACAACCATGCATAACCACTATGAACTTTATTCATATCCTAAGCAGAGCATTCCTGCTATTCTAGACAATGTTGCAACCATAGGTGACGGAAAATGTACAACCTATGTAACTAACAGCTTTGAGGAAGCAGATTCCCTTTTGCAGGAGGGCAAGCGGGTTTTATTTATGCCACTTGAAATAAAAGAAAGCCTTGAAGGCTTCTATTGTACAGATTTTTGGTGTTATCCAATGTTTAGGGATATATGTGAATGGATGAAAAAGCCTGTTGCAGTTGGTACAATGGGACTTTTGATAAACCATGAGCATCCGGCAATTGCAGATATGCTTTCACACAAATACTCCACACCTCAGTGGTACCAAATTGTCACTGACAGCTCCTGTGCAATTCTTGATGATGTGACAGACAAGGATTATAGACCTATAATCCAGATGGTAGATAATTTTGAAAGAAACCATAAGCTGGGAATTCTCTTTGAGGGCAAGGTAGGAAACGGAACCCTTATGGTGTGTACCAGCAGATTAAGTGAGCACAAAGAAAGGCCAGAGATAAAGCAGTTTGCTGCTGCCATAATGAATTATGTCACCTCTGACAGCTTCAAACCTGCCCAAGCTCTGGACATGTCAAGACTTTCAAAAATATTTGTATAGAGAAAGAGTTTCGCAGGCGAAACTCTGGCGACGAGCGCGTGTTGCGATAGCAACTATCTTCCCATCACGCGAGTAAGACTCCTTAGCGGAGCGTTTATATATACTACGAATCGAAGTCCACGTGGTATGAGGTATCTCCCACGTGGATATTCACGTAGTGAAGGTCAAACTCCTTCTCCATTATATCCATACATCCCTCATAGCTTACCAGTTCATCCTTCTTAATGATAAACATATATCTTCCGTCCTCCTGTTTATCAGCCTCATCACTTACATCATCATAAAACTCCCGACCATCAATTTTTCCCGGAAAGCCGGAGGCTTTTATTTTTTCCTCAATCAGTCTGTACAACTCTTCCATCTTCAATCACCTCGCCGTATTTTAATCCAAATGAACCTGTGGCAATAAAATATCTTCCATATTTTCTACAATCACCGTCTATACTATTAATTAGACCAAACATCTGACTATCGTTGTTTATCTTCTCCCATGTAGCTCCGTCATCAAAAGAGCGGTAAAACCCATATTGTCCGGCTATTATACCACATACATACAAGGCTTTATCGTCATTTAAGTAATCCGATTCAGGGGAAATAATGCCAAGTCCCACCCTATATACACTGTCACCTTTACCGGTTAGGGATACTGTTCTTACACCGGAAGCTTCAATAAAATATTTCCATAATCCCTTATCCCCCAGTGCGACATAAAACACTCCTGCTTTACCCGATTCTGCCCTAATGTCAGCCCCAATATTGCAATCTATCAAGCCTACTTCCACATCATCAAAGGAATTTGTCACAGCAATCTGTTTAAAGGTAATACCTCCATCATGACTGTAATATACCGTCATACCATCCCCAAAGCCATAAAATACCTCTGTCAATACCCTGTCAGAGAAAGCCTTGAATTTAAGGCTGTTATCGGAGATATCATTACCCTTTAAATCAAATATCTTAGTCTTTTGAAAGGTCCTTCCACCGTCACTGCTGGTAATAACACCCTTCATAAGTAGCCTATGCCCCTCAGCGACACAATAAACAATATTTTTTTCATCACCACTCCTAGCCACAAAGCCGGGATTCGTATTAGGCATTTCAATTGCTCTCAGTCTCTCATCCAGATACTCTGAAATTCCATAAGGCATATCCAATCTTCTAAAGCGAAATCCGTAATCCTCGGAAATAATCAGGCCTCCCTTAGTAATACCGGTCCAGTTGCCTCTGGCACTGACTATGAGCTTGCTGGAATCAAAATCCGAAATATCAGCATTAATACATGTAATATATCTGTTACCCTTTGAATCTGCAAAGGAATTCTCACATGGCGTATCTAACTTCGTAAATGCAAAGCCGCCCAAATCCCCCACCATATCCAGGGCAATAACCGGTCCCGAAACAGGACAATAAACATTTAAATGAACCGTTTCCTCGATACCCACACAGCAATCGGAAAATGCTCTGGTAGGTTTCGTAAAATTCTGTCCCCTAAACACCCCTGTACCGGTGTTAAACCATATTTCATCCGGATTGCGAGGATTTATTTTTACATCTGTAAGCCAATGAATCAGGGAATGTCCACCATTATATTCAGGCTTCATATATGATGTGTTAAAGCTCATATTACCAATATCCAAATCATGGAGAGCAATCTCCCAGTTGTCCCCGTAATCCCTTGAAATATAGATTATCTCTCCCTTATACTGTCTGCTGATTGTACCTGTAGCCAGAAGACCGGGCATTGACTCACAGCAGCTTATTCCACCAAAGCCATAATCAAATATCTCATCCTCATCGGATTTATATACACCCTGGGTGTTCACCTGAAGTCTTGGTGTTATATTTTTATATCCACACACTCTCCCTATACTATCAAAGGAATATCGAAGAACAATTCCCCCTGTTACCCCGCCACTGTCACAGCTATAGGACAGGTCTAACCAGAAAGCTCTGCTTCCGGTATTATTCAATGTACAATAGAAATATTTTCCGTCATATACATATCTGTGTGGAACATAGCCCTTCCAAAGCGAGTCCTCAGGTGCACTATTTTCGGGCATGGTCATAGGCTCAAAGCTTTCACCCGAATCATAGGAAATAAACAGGCTGTGCCCTCTTGAGGAGTCATTACCACCCTCAACCCCGGCAGTTCCGACGATGATTCTTTTCCCCTCTGGGTCAGTCCAGACAAAGGTAAGATGTAATTCTCCACAGACATCTATGGAAGTCCATGTATCTCCCATATCCCCTGTTCGGAATAATCCCTCTCTTTGACTGGCATAATAAATCTGTTTCTTCGCTCCCGAAGTAATAACCAATCTGTATCCTGTACCTCTTCCCGGCAGATTTCCATGAGCAGAGCAGGGCATTTCCTTGTGTATAAAGCTTTTTCCTCCATCAAGGGATACAGAAAAGTGGGCAGGCTTCTTGCTTTCCCTATCATGCCACGAAAACATGCCGCTGACAGCATACAAAATATCACTATCAGCCTTATCAACTGCCAAAGCTATGGGAAATACTTCCGATGAATTAAGCATATCAACATCCTCATTCAGGCTATGCCAGCTGTTCATCTGATCATTATATTTGTATATACCGCCGATATCTGTTCTTGCATATAAGATATTTTTACTATTTTCACTAAAGCAGAATCCGGTAACATACCCACCGCCCGGTATACTCATATTTCCATATTTATATGGAATGTATTTCATAAATTTAATCCCTTCAATCGTTTAAAAGAACTGTTACATATTCAAATCAATATAGGTTGTAATAATCTCGTCAATAACTGCAGTATTTTGGGCTTCTACAGACTCCTTAAGAACAACCATAAATTCCTTATCTTCACCGGAGTATTCTTTATGTGCAAGCTCCTCCAGCTCCTTCGCTACAGTATCATAATCTCCATCCAGGGCTGCATATTTAATGTTTTCCAGCCTTGTGATATCAATGGTATCTGACACAGCATTTTCCTTTTCCTGCTGCTTACGTAAAGCATATTCCTCATCCGATATTCCTGTAACATTTTCTACATACTCAAGGTACTCCTCTATAGCTGACATGGTTTCATTTAGATAATTAACCACTTCTTCAAGATTGTCCTTAATATAATCTCTGTTACCTATATTAATTGCCGCTTCCATATTAGCAGCCTCATGTGCCAGCTTCATAGCTCCAATATTAATGCTGCTTGTCTTAACAGCATGAATTTTATTTCTGAATCCTCTTGCATCCTTACCATGCTTCTCAGTAAGCTCCTGTGCTGTATAGGTATTTTGACTGTAATATGCCTTCAAAAGCTTATTAAATACATCTATGCTTCCACCTATCTTTTCTATAGCTACCACGACATCCACATATGGTTTGATTTTTTCCAGTCCTTCGCCGAATCTTGAACCCTCAATATATATTTCTATATCATTGGTTCTCTCTCTTATCTTATCCTGCGGAAGGCAATCCTTTAATATGGCTGCAACCCTTCTGGCATCAATCGGTTTTAACAGGCTGTCGGTAAAGCCTTCCTCCAAAAGACCTTCCTTATCCTCCTCTATTGCATTTGTTTCCATTGCAATAATAGGCAGATATTCATATCCGTCTCCAGAAAGCTCCCTTATCTCCTTCATTACTTCTATTCCGTTCATAACAGGCATTGACAAATCCAGAAATACCACATCATAGTCGTTATTCAATACCATGTCAATTGCACCAAGACCACTGGAGGCTACATCAATCTTCATCTCAAATCTTTCAAGTATCTTTACTGCAACCTCACGACTTACATCCTCATCATCCACAACCAGAGCGCATACCTCAGGCAACCAAAGCTTATCTGCTGCTTCCTTTGTCACTGTATCCTCAATTTTAGATACCTTGGCAGCCATAGAATTCTTATCAGGAAGCTTCTGGTCTATTGACAGTGTAAATGTAGAGCCTGCTCCATAAACACTTTCAGCATCCAAATCAGCATTAATCAAATCAGCATAACCCTTCGCAATCGCAAGACTGACGCCAATACCTGCGTGGACATTATTTTTAACATTTTCAGCAATACTGTACACCTCAAATATGCTTTCCAGCTTATTCTCCTGTATTCCGATTCCTGTATCAGATATCGTAAAAACAATGTTAACTATATCATGATGTTGTCTATCTGCATAGGAAAAGCAATCCACAGCAAGAGAAACTGAACCTTCTTTGGTATATCTCACCGCATTATCCAATATTCTGCTAAGTATTTCCTTAATCTTGTTATAATCTCCAATCAAGGTATCCTGAACATTGTCTCCTATTTCAACAAAAAATTTAATCGGTCTGTCTCCTATCTTGGTCATTGCCTCATCTGCTATTTCATATACAATCGAGGAAACAGAATATGCTGAGTTTATAACTGTCTGTTTTCCGGCCTCAATCTTTGCAAGAAGGATAATATCATCCATCTTATCTATGATTCCGTTTCCTGAATCATAGATGCTCTTAATACTATCGTAATTTGCATCACTTTCATCCGTAATCTGTAACAGCTCTCCAGCCTTAGCTACTATAGCATTAATGGGAATCTTAATCTCATTACTCATATTAGCCAGATAGTCATTCTTGGCACTACTTGATTTCATCGCTTCCTCATGCTCCTTAGAAAGCTTCTCAATAGCACTATTCTTGTTTTTCAATATCTTCTGAACAAAAAGCAGTCCATATATCATGCCAAGGACTGACACCAAAATGATTATAAGTAACCCAATACGTGCATATTTGTTCTCAAAAAAGCTTAATTTTTTTTCAATTGTAAATGATATCTCTTCCTGGCAAGGAGTACCATCGCCATTATACGCATTTATTTTAAAGCTATACACACCTCCATCAAGATTTGTATATACAGCTCTCATTGTATCGTTTCCCTTTACGATGATTGGCTCCTCATCAAAGCCTGACAGATA
>JBJENB010000071.1:0-8914 GCA_051879975.1 Wujia sp. | reverse complement strand
CCTTCCTACATCTATAGATAATATACTTAAGAAGACAAATGTTAAGTACCAGTTAAATATTACAGCTACCTCTGATGTGAAGTTCGAGAATATAAAGGTAACTTATAAGAATGGTAGTAATGAGGATAAAGAATTAACTGTATCGGGGCATGAATATGATTCTGACGAAGGAACTGATGGAAGGTATGAAGATACGCTTATTTTTTACATACCGGAAAATAGTAATTACTCAGAAGTGCTAGATTCCATCAAGGTTCAATATACACTTGAGGGTAGTAGTACTCCGGAATCTAAAGCTATTGGTAAGCTTGTATATGATGCAACAGCTCCTGAAATGGAGGAAGAGACCGAAGGTTCAGGTTATTTACAATACTCAGTTGATGGTTCAAACTGGATCACTGTTGACATAAATAGTGCTAATACATCTAACGGAGTATATTATACTAACCCTGACTTTAGATACAGATATATCGTTAAGGTAACCGATCCTGATGTGGTAAGTGGTATATCCGGTTCAGGAGTAAATAAGGTATATATTGATTCTTCACGCGAATTTACTGAGATAACAGATGCGAGTACCAATACACCTGTATCAGGAACACCAACTGGCATATTTGCTTATGACATAACAAACGCTTTGGTAAATTCTGCTTCGCTTAGCGATACAGTATATGCATCGGATAAGTCTGGGAATGTTACGTCAGGTCTGCAGTTGCCAAAGCTCAAGAAAACTGATAGAGCTATGTTAATTAATGCTCAGGTACAGGACAATAATGGAAATCCGGTATCAATAAGTGAAATAACTAAATATACTAATCAAGGTTATAAGCTTGTTGTAACAGTATCTTCAGGATATGAAATTGCAGAGATAAAGCTTAACAAAATTGATGGAACAGGAAATAATATAGAATATAAGAAGACAAATTCTCTTGATGATAATCCGTTTGATTTTGTTGGGTCTATTGATGTTTATAACCGATATACTGTGGTAGCCGAGTTCGACCTTTCGGCTGTTGACAACAATGAGTGGTTTAAGAATATGTACATAACTGCAAAGGATACCGCAGCTACACCTCAGACGAAGAGATTTCCGGAGACAGAAGACACATACCTCTCAGATGTTCTGTATGATATTTCAGAACCTGTTGAGGTAAGCTCCTCAGGCTCTCAGAGTAGCTGGCTTAAGGAAAATGCATTTACCTTTGAATACTCATCAGGTACTAAGGATGGCAGTGAGTCTCCGATTACGAGTATTAATTATGCGGTAAGTGATTCCACAGCAAATACAAGTGGAAGCATTTCGGTGAGTGGAACAGATACAGTTGTATCTAACAGCGGTTACAATGTACCGGAGTCAACATCGCTGGAGGGTACTAAGCTTACATATACTGTTACAGATGCAGCAGGAAATACCAAGAACTTTTCTTACAATATTAAGATTGATAAGACACAGCCGGATATAGATTTGTTTGTAAACGAAGTTAAGGCATTTGAAGCTCCACTTAAGACTGCACCAACAATCAAAGCAGTTTATGGTGATAATCTTACAATTAATACTGTGAAGGTTACGATAGCAGGACCTAACGGAACAGTGGTGAAGGAGCTGGAGACAAGTGCTATAGAGCAGATAAATGTCAGCAAGATCAACTCTTATAGTCTGGCAAGTCTTTACGGAACTGTTGTTGATGGTAAGTATACAGTGACAGCTTACATTGAGGATAAGGCAGGAAATAACAGAACCACTTCGGCTGTAAGCTTCACTATAGATTCAACCAAGGCAGATATATCATCAAACATTGCAGAGGGCACGAAGAGTCCAAAAACCGGCAACTATTATAGCAGTAATGTAGGTGTTTACTTTACCTATAAGGATGCGAGTACAGTTAAGCCGGTAATTAAGGACAATGACAGTCTTGTGAGTGTTGACTGGAAGAAGAATGATGATGGTTCATATAGTGGATATCTGATAGTCAATACAGAGGGAGCTCATAAAATTGCTTATGCTGTAACAGATTCGGCAGGCAATGTTACAAATGCAGCGGATATTGATTTTATATTGGATAAGACATCTCCGGTTATAAGCACAACACTTAACAATGTAAGCTATACTGAGAGTAAGGGTGTGGTTTATCTCACCAGTAATGCAACTGTGGCTGTATCTGTAAGCGATGCCAATGAGGATGTGGGAGATCTTAATTACAGAGTAACTCTGACCAAGCCTGATCAGGAGGCTGTTACATCACAGTATGTTAAGACAGAGAGTAGAAGCTTTGGCTTTACTGATGAGGGAGATTATACGGTAGAGCTATATGCAATAGATAAGGCAAATAACAGATGTGATAACAGAAGTGTAAGCTTCCGTGTGGACAAAACAGCACCGGCTCTTACTATCACAGGAGCTAATTCAACCACCACTAATGAACAGGCAACAGTAAGCTTTAACATGAATGAAGCCTTTTGGTGGGATGCGTCAGGCACAATTACCGTGTATAGAAAAGATGGTGATGGTATTGTAGAACGTCAGATTGACACCATTGAGTTTAAACCAACTGCAAAGAGCACTACGATATCGAAGACCTATTCTGATACGGGTGTTTACAGATTTGAGTTTGAGGCAAAGGATAAGGCAGGACATACAGCAATGGTTGGTGGCTCCCTTACAATCGATGCCAATAAGCCGACCTTGAGTATATCAGCTTTAGAGGCTGACGGTTCAAAGGCAGATATTACTAATTATTCTGTAACTAACCAGACTGTAAGCTTTTATGCAGAGATGACGGATGAGTTCTATGCAAATAAGGTGATTCAGTTCCAGGGAACGAGAACAGATATTGATGGCAAGGTTCACAATATTGATGTTTCCGTAATGGGAGCCAAGGCAAATCCTTCAACCATTACTCAGGATTTTGAGGATGACGGAACCTATGACATTACAATAACCGTAACCGATATTGTAGGAAATGAAGTAACCAAGTCATTGCATTTTACAATTGATAAAACCGCTCCGGTAATAGGAGATCTCTCAAAATATGAGGGCACAAAGAAGAGCTTTGACTGGGATGAGGATTTGGAACAGTTGGTTTCAGACCTTACAGTATGTGATGTGCATGTTTACTTGAATGGTAGAGAGTATGACGGAACCTCTGATATTGAGGACGGAGCTTATACCTTACTTGTCACAGCTCAGGACGAAATCAATGAAATGGTTGAGAAGTCCGTTGAGTTTGTTCTTGACACGAAGGCGCCTTCCTTCATCATAACAGGTGTTGAGGATGGAGAGGTAAAGGAAGAGGATTACAACATAAGTGTATCTCCTCAGCTTGATGAGGATAAGCTGACATCAGTTACATTGAATGGACAGGTGGTTACTATTACCAACAATGTGGCAACACTTACCGTAAACAGTAAGGGAGATTATACTCTTCACGCAGAGGCAATTGATGAAGCCGGAAATGAAAGCAGTATAGACATCAGCTTTACTTATGGTAAAAAGACGAATTCAATGCTTTGGATCATTATTATTGTGGCAGCTGTAATAGTAATTGGCGGAGTCATATTTATAATCATTAAGAAGAGTAACAAGAAAAATAACTAAAGCAAACAATAAGGAGTCAGCCGTAGAGTTTCTGCGGCTGATTTTACGATAGGAGGGCTGGCGTATGCTTGATAGTGCATTATTTACAAACCCCGGTGGAAGAGAAAACAATGAGGATTATGTTACTAGGGCACAGCATGGAAATGATTTTTGCTATATATTGTGTGATGGTTTAGGCGGACACGATTGTGGCGAGGTTGCATCTATGACAGTGGCAGAATTTGTGGCAGACATGTTTAGAGAAAAGGGAGATTATCCGGAATTTTTGGATGACGCATTTACAAAAGCACAGGAAAGACTTCTTGAGGTGCAATTAGAAAAGAAACGTCAGAACGAGATGAAGACTACAATGGTTGTATTGGTGGTAACTCAGGAGCACATCAGATGGGGACATATTGGAGACAGCCGATTATATCATATATATAATAATGGGTCCTCCTATGAAAGAACAAGAGACCACAGTGTAGTCCAAATACTTCTTGACCAGGGTGAAATCACTGAGGATGAGCTAAGGACACATGAGGATAGAAATAAGCTTCTTCGCGCCATGGGTTCAAAATGGGGAAGCAAGTCCTATGAGCTTAGTGCGGTGCTTGAGAGAGGAGACAGCACCCACGGCTTTGTGCTTATGACGGACGGCTTCTGGGAGTATGTCAAGGAAGCCGAGATATTATCCATCTACAACAACACAGACAGTGCACAGGAGTGGCTGGATATTATGCGACATCTTGTAGAGGACAGGGCAGATATGACCAAAACAGATAACTATTCTGCCATAACCGTGAAGCTTGAGAAATAAGAGTCTGCAGGGTATTGCTATTATAGAACAGAGAGGAATTACGACATGTACAAGGCAGTAGTATTTGATATGGATGGTGTCATCACGGATACCGAGAAGCTATACAGAAGGTATCAGCTTGAGGAGGGTGCAAAAAGAGGCATACCTGAGGACATAATGACAAAGGCATGTGAGAGAATAGCCGGGGGAAATAAATATACCAATAAGGCTCCCTTTGAGGCCATCGTTGGAAACGGAATAGACTATTTTGAGTTTCGCGAGCATGTTATGAACAGCTTGGATAATCATATAAAAAACTACGGCGTAGAATTAAAACCCGGAGTAAAGGAAATACTAAAATATCTAAGTGAAAAGGGTATACGAATAGGTCTTGCTACGTCTACCATCAGAGACAGGGCAATAAAATATCTGACGGACCACGATATCTATAAATATTTTGATAAGCTTATATTTGGGGATATGGTTGAGCATGGAAAACCGGCCCCGGATATCTATCTGAAGGCCTGTCAGGAGCTTAAGGTTGAGCCCGATGAGGCAATAGCTGTGGAGGATTCAATCAATGGTATAATCTCTGCCGGAAAAGCAGGCCTTTATCCTGTTATGGTAATTGACCTGATACAGCCGGGTGATGAGATAAAACCTTATGTAAAACAGGTATATGATGAGGTGCTCAGCCTCAAGGAGCTGATCTAGAGGAAGCTTTTGTAAACTAAAAATGATAAAGCATACCACACAAAAGATTTGAAGACAGAAGGCAGAATGGGAGAGCTGCCATATATATTTAGCATTATATTTGAGGCGGAAACGGACGGAAAGGAGACGGAATATGAATTTGCTGACAGTAATAATCAAAAAAGCTGAGCTTGTAAAGGAGATATGTAAGGAGCTTGCAGAACAGGGGGTTCACGGCGGAACCATTCTGGATGGTGCAGGAATGGCCAGTGTCCTTGAAACTATGGACGACCTTCCTATATTTGGAATGCTTAAGTCAATCCTTGCGGATGATGATGACGAGGATACGGTTAAGGTAATGCTCTTTGTTATGAATGATGAGGAGATTGAAAGAGCACGTAAGATTATTCGTGATGTTGTAGGTCTTGATGAGCCTAATACCGGAATCATGTTTGCTTTGCCGGTATCTTTTGTAGAGGGATTGGGAGCATAAGATGGAATTAAATATACTTACTAATATTGCAATAATGCTGCTTGCAGCACTTATTGCAGGAAAGATAGTAAAGCAGCTGCACCTCCCAAACGTTACGGGATATCTGGTTATGGGGCTTCTCATAGGACCGCACTGCTTAAATATACTTCATACGGATTTACTTAACAGCATGAAACTGATAACAGAATTTGCTCTTGGTTGTATAGCATTTTCCATAGGAGCAGAGTTTAAAATTAGCTTTTTGAGAAAGGTAGGCAAAGCACCGATTGTAATAGGTATCCTAGAGGGATTGGGTGCAGTTGCAGTTGTGGATACTGTGCTGCTTGTTCTTGGATTTGACATAACCTTTGCCCTTGCAATGGGGGCAATTGCCTCAGCTACGGCCGCAGCTTCAACCTTGATGATCGTTAAGCAGTATAAGGCTCAGGGTCCGGTAACAAATACCCTGCTTCCCGTAGTAGCACTTGATGATGCGGTAGCTCTTATGGCTTTTGGAATATCCATGGCAGTTGCAAAGGTAATGGTATCCCATGGTGAAGCAGCTCTCGGCAAGCTTTTGATTGATCCGGTGATTGAGCTGTTTGGAGGATTAGCCTTTGGCGCGTTGCTTGGACTGATAATGGTATTTGCGGTAAAGCTCTATACAGGAAGAGGTAACCGTCTTGCCATAACAATACTTATGATATGCCTTTGTGTTGGCGTATCAGATCTGGTTGGTTTTTCTTCTCTTTTGGCATGTATGATGCTCAGTATGGTATTTGTAAACTTCTCCAAGTTTAGTCCTAAGATCTATGAGCCGTTAGAGAGAATCACACCGCCTATATATATGATGTTTTTCATTATTTCAGGTGCATCATTAGATATCACAATTATTACCTCTGTCGGGGTGGTTGGCGCTGTTTATGTAATAGGACGAGTAATTGGCAAATATCTTGGCTCATCTCTCGGAGCAAGACTGTCCAAGGCACCGAAGGAGGTTCGAAAGTGGTTGGGCTTAACACTTGTACCACAGGAGGGAGTTGCCATCGGACTGGCAACCTCAGCAGCGGCCTCACTCCCGGAATACGGCAACAGAATTCAGACAATCGTATTATGTGGTGTTGTCATTTATGAGCTGGTGGGACCTGTCATAACAAAGACAGCCCTGAAGAAAGCAGGAGAAATAAAAAATGCATAGCCTTTGAATATTAACCGTAAGCAAGTCATATAATGTATGTGAATAAGCTTATGGAGGAATTGTATGTCAAAGGGACAGGGAGCATTATATTTGCTTAAGGCAATGCTTATTGCGTATGTTATAACCGGGATTTTACTCTTTGTGTTATCCTGGGTAACCTACAAGCTGGAGCTAAGCGATAGGTCAATATCTGCATTCGTGGCGCTGATCTACATAATGTCCACTGCAATAGCAAGCTTTTATGTAGGAAAATGCAGGAAAAGCCGCGCCCTTGTATGGGGGCTTGTGATTGGTATTCTCTATTCGGCAATAGTCTGTCTGGTGTCAATTATCATGTCAGGTGGCGCCGTTAATGTAGCAGCAGACGGATTGGGAACTATATTGCTAAGTATAGGCGGAGGCGTGCTGGGAGCATTTATTTCCTGTATGGGAAAGTAGAAAAAATGCTTTAATTATTTTGTAATGTATGATACAATATGGAAACAGATGATTTGTTAGGAGGCAATAACATGAAGAGAATTAAGACTTTAACTGAGAAGACTTTAAAGAGCACAGTTGTTAAGGGTGGTTGCGGTGAGTGCCAGACTTCATGCCAGTCAGCATGTAAGACATCTTGCACAGTAGGCAATCAGAGCTGTGAGAATAAGTAATTTATCAGATTACATATGCGTAACGTATTAAAGGGGACCATCCTGAGATAGTCCTCTTTAGTTGCGTTATTAAAAGGAGTAAAAACCTGATGGTACACCAGTATAAGAATAATGGTTACAACATCGTACTTGATGTGTGTAGCGGTTCTGTACATGTTGTGGATGAGTTGGCCTATGAAATGATAGCCATGTATGAGGAGAAGTCCTTAGAGGAGATTAAGACGGCAATCAGCGATAGGTATGGGGATACCTACAGCGTACAGGATATTGAGGATACCTACTCGGATATAACGGAGCTTAAGGAAGCAGGACAGTTGTTTACTGAGGATGTGTATAAGGATATAATCATTGATTTTAAAAAGAGAAAGACAGTGGTCAAGGCCCTGTGTCTTCATATAGCGCATGACTGCAACCTGGCATGTAAATATTGCTTTGCAGACGAGGGAACCTACAACGGACATCCCAGAGAGCTGATGAGCTATGAAGTGGGTAAACAGGCACTTGATTTTTTGATAGAGAATTCCGGGAACCGTAGGAATCTGGAGGTGGATTTCTTTGGCGGAGAGCCCCTAATGAATTTTGAGGTGGTTAAGAAGCTGGTAGAATATGGAAGGTCGAGAGAGAAGGAAGCAAATAAAAACTTCCGATTTACCTTAACCACCAATGGTGTTCTTATAGATGATGACATGATAGATTTCTGTAATAGGGAAATATCAAATGTGGTTCTGAGTCTGGACGGAAGAAAATGTGTAAATGATGTCATGCGACCAACCAGAAACGGCAAGGGAAGCTATGATATTATCGTTCCAAAATTTCAGAAATTTGTAGCTAAGCGAGGAGATAAGAGCTATTATGTGAGGGGTACATTTACACATAATAATCTCGATTTCACTGAGGATTTCAAGCTGATGGCGGATTTGGGATTTAAGGAGATATCCATTGAACCGGTTGTCGCGGATGATGATTCAGGCTTTGCCATCAGAGAAGATGATTTACAGACCATTTATGATCAGTATGATAAGCTGGCTGTAGATATAATAAACAGACACAAGGAAGGTAAGCCTGTTACATTCTTCCATTTTATGCTTGATTTAAATGGCGGACCTTGTGTATATAAAAGATTATCGGGCTGTGGCTCCGGAACAGAGTATCTGGCTGTGACCCCGCAGGGGAAGCTTTATCCCTGTCATCAGTTTGTTGGACATGAGGATTTTGAGCTGGGTGATGTGTTTAACGGAATCAATAAGCCTGAAATGGTAGAAGAATTTAAACTATGTAATGTGTATGCGAAGGATAAATGCAAGGATTGTTTTGCAAGGTTCTACTGTAGTGGCGGATGTGCAGCCAATTCGTTTCAGTTTCACGGAAGCATACTGGATGCCTATGATATAGGCTGTAAGCTGCAAAGAAAACGTGTGGAATGTGCGATTATGATAAAGGCGGCTTTGGCTGAGTTAGAAGAAGGAGAGTAATTATGAAAAAGGCAAAGAGAAAGGCAATATTGTCCATATTGGTATTCCTCCTGTTA
>JBJENB010000070.1:0-8962 GCA_051879975.1 Wujia sp. | reverse complement strand
CCGATCTAGTCAATATGAGGCACTGGATATTGAATTTGCAATAGATAAAAACGGAAGGGTTATTGTATATCAGGTAAGACCTCTTTCGGCTATAGCGGGAAGACCGAAGGCAATAACGGACCATGAATTTACGGATACCAAGGCTTATGCAAAGTGCAGCTATCTGGATACCAATCATATATTGTCGGATATGGCATATTGGGGGATTGCAGAAAACACAGGAAGTAATCCAAGACCTCTGGATTGTTCTCTGTATAGGGAATTTATTACCTCAGGAATTTGGAATGAAGGCATAAGCAAGCTGGGATACACCTCTGTAGCTGAGGATTTGATGCAGAAGGTGGGCAATAAGCCATATATATCAATAAACTTTGCCTTGGACGGACTCACTCCTTCAGGAATCGATGACAAGCTTAGATACAAGCTTAAAATTTTTTACGAGGAGAAGCTGTCAGCTAATAAAAACCTCCATGACAAAATAGAAAGTGAAGTCATTTATAATTCATTTGATTTTTCTACAGATATAAGACTTAAAGAGCTGTTGGATAATGGTTTTACTGAGGCGGAGGTTGGAAGACTGCGCAATGCTCTGTATGACACTACACATAACATTGTCAATGAATATGACAAAATATGTGAGGAAGATAAGCTGGATATGGATAAGCTGATAGAACTCAGACATGGAATCAGAAATAATTCTCCTGTCACGGAAACCAATACCATGAAACTGTATTCTTATATAAAGGATTTATTTATTGCTATTAAGGAATATGGAACACCACAGTTCATCAGACATTCCAGATGTGCGTTTATTGCCGGAAGCTTTTGTAGCAGCTTGGTCAAGATGGGATATTATACACAGGAGGAAATGGATTCTTATTTGAATTCAATAAATACCCTGGCTTCGGAATTTGAGAGGGACGTGGACAGCTACAGCAGTGGTGAAATGAGTAGAGAGGACTTTAATAAATTATATGGTCACCTCAGACTTGGAACCTATGATATAAGGACGGACTGTTACAAAGAAATGTATGTGGATGTAGCCAACACAGGTTTTAATTGCAAAAGAAAAAAACAGGAGATTATCAGACCGGATGAGACCCGTCTCAGAGAAGCTCTCAGGAAATCGGGAATGAAGCTCAATGTTGAACAGTTTTTTGATTATATAGAAGCTGCTTTTCAGAATAGGGAGCTTTATAAATTTGAGTATTTCAAAACCTTGAGTCTAATGCTGGATATTGTCATCAGGATTGGCGATATGCTGGGAATAGCAAGGGAGGATATGTCCTATCTGGAAATACAGGATTTGATGGATTATCATAGCAGAGATACATATATTCATATGATACAGGAGAGAAGAAATATGTATTATGCCAATACATACCTTGTTTTGCCTGATGTAATAATGTCTGTGGGAGATATTGATGTTATCGATATGTGTGAAACAAAGCCCGAATTTATTACAGACAAAAGTGTAACGGCAGATGTTGTGATTTTGGATAACAGTGAGGAAAAAAATGTTTCTGGCAAAATTGTTGTCCTTACAAAGGCTGATCCGGGTTACGATTGGATCTTTGCAAAGAATCTAGCCGGATTTGTAACAAAATATGGCAGTGCAACCTGCCATATGGCAATTAGATGTGCCGAGTTAGGTGTTCCGGCGGCTATTGGATGTGGAGAGAACATATTCAGTAGAGTCAGCCTGATGTCCAGAATGGAGCTTGATTGTGCAAACGGAAAAATAATTGAGAGATAGTCATTGAAGGATAGGTAGGGAGAAGTATATGGCATCGAATAAATTATTGGTAATTTTCCCCGGAAGAAATTATGGATGTGATAAGCCTTTACTTTATTATGCATGCAAGGTGTTTGAGAAGAGAGGCTACGACATTTTAAAGCTTAATTATAATTATGGCTTAAAGGGAGACAAACAGGATATTCCCGGACTGATTGAAGAGGCAAAACCATATGTATCAGAAAGACTTTCCAGAGTAAATATGGAAGGATATGAGGATATCGTGTTTCTGTCAAAAAGTATGGGTACTGCTTTGGCGGGCTTCTTCGAACAGGAACTTGGAATAAGGGTAAGACATATATTTTTAACCCCTGTTACAGAGGCATTAAAATATATGAAGAGAGGAAAGTGTATCGTGGTTTCCGGCAAGGAGGACAGAATCCTCGACAGCAGAAGACTTAAGATATATTGTGTTGAACAGGATATAGCTATCAAACAATTTGATGAAGTAGGTCATTCCTTAGAGCATCCTGAAGACATAAATATAACCTTTGCCATACTTATGGTGATAGTGAAGCTATATAAGGAGTTTTAAGAAATCAAAATGTCTTGCAATTGATTAAATATGCAGGGTAGTGTATAATTCAAGGGATGGTTAAAGTATACGAAAGGAGGATGATTATGGGTTTTTTTAAAGATTTTAAGAGAGATTTTGCTCAAGCTGTAAATGAGCTTATGCCTGACAAGGATGAGCAGGGAAATGAGTATGATGATGAGGATATGGTCAATACCTTTGATGATGAGGATAACATGGATATAGCACCTGAAGATATGTTGGATGAGTTGGAGGATTTTTCTCTGGAGGCTGAGATGGGGACTACTGAAATGGTCAATACCCTTGATGAGCCGGATGTTGAACAGGAGAATAATGACATAGCTGATGAGCAAAGTGAATTCGAAGGAATTCCTAAAGCAGAGGTAATTACAGAATATAATCAGATCAATATTGAGGATTTTGAGGGAAGGTTTGCTCAGGAGACAGAGCTTGAAGAGACAGAGGTTTCGGATACTTTGGCGAAAGAAACAGTTCTGGAAGCTGCACTTCTGGATACTTCGGCTGAGGATGAACTCAGGCAATTGGAGGAATTAGATGAGGACAATATGTCTGAAAATCTTGAAGAAGCATTGCTTGCCGAATCGGAAAATGAAGCTACGGAGGCAACAGACCATGATGATGAGAATGTGGATGTGTTAGAATCGAACATGGATATTGATAAGGCAGTTCTGGATGCAATGCAGAAGAGAGAGGATTCTTTGGATACAGAGGATAAAGCAGTTTCCGATAATAATAACGATTGGGAGGATAGTATGGCTGATATAGAGACAAAAATAATAGAAGAACAAAATGAGCAGGAAAGCAATATTGACAGTATTCTTTCAGATGATACAACTTATATCACTAAGGGAACAACTATCAAGGGAAGCATTGAGACAGAAGGTGGAATTGATATAATAGGTATCGTTGACGGAGATGTAATCTGTGGCGGAAAGCTTATCGTAGGTGGTGTGATTAAGGGCAATGTTACTGCGGGACAGATTTATGCCAATGCCGCTAAAATAGAGGGAGAAATAAACTCTGAGGGCAGTGTGAAGATAGGGGTTGGTTCGGTTGTTGTAGGTAATTTATCATCCACATCAGCTGTTATAGCCGGAGCCGTAAATGGTGATATAGATGTTCACGGACCTGTAATCGTTGATTCAACAGCGGTCATTATGGGTAATATTAAATCAAGGTCGGTGCAAATTAATAACGGAGCAGTTATTGAGGGATTTTGTTCTCAATGCTATTCTGAAATAGATGTAAAGAGCTTTTTTGATTTAGATTCTGATAAATAGCTAATAATAAAATGGGAGAATAATTTTATGAAAATGAAAAGAATACTTCTCAAGTTAAGTGGTGAGGCATTAGCAGGTGATAAAAAAACCGGCTTTGATGAGGCAACTGTAACCGATGTGGCAAAGCAGGTTAAATCAGTTTTGGACAAAGGAATTCAGGTGAGTATAGTCATTGGAGGTGGAAACTTCTGGAGGGGAAGAACCTCTGAAAACATGGACAGGGTGAAGGCTGACCAGATAGGAATGCTGGCAACTGTTATGAATTGTATCTATACCGCAGATATGTTCAGGACACAGGGAATAAAAGCACATATTATGACTCCTTTTTTATGTGGAAGTATGACAGAGCTTTTTTCAAAGGATAAAGCAATTGAATATCTGAATGCAGGTGAGGTTGTATTTTTTGCAGGAGGAACAGGACATCCTTATTTTTCAACAGATACGTCTACTGTACTCATGGCTATCGAGGTGTGTGCTGATGTTATATTGTCTGCAAAGGCAATTGATGGTGTATATGACAGTGACCCGAAGCTGAATCCTAACGCCAAGAAATATGACAGGATGAGCATCAGGGAGATAGTAGACAAGAAGCTTGGTGTTATAGACCTTGCATCAGCTGTCCTTGCCATGGAGAATCATATGCCTATGATGTTATTTGGATTGGGTGGAGAGAATAGTATAGTAAAGGCTGTCACAGGTGGATTTACAGGCACATTGGTGACAGCGGATTAATATTGAAAATAATACATATTTAGGAGGATAAATAAATGTTGAAGCAGTATGAAAGTAAGATGGAGAAGACCTTGGAAAACCTTAGAGCAGAGTATATGAATATCAGAGCAGGGCGTGCCAATCCACATATCCTTGATAAGCTAAGAGTGGAATATTACGGAACACCTTCACCACTTCAGTCTGTTGCCAATATCACAGTTCCTGAGGCAAGGACAATCATGATACAACCATGGGAATCCAGTCTTATTAAGGAAATTGAGAAAGTTATTATTAATTCTGATCTTGGGTTGACACCTAACAATGACGGAAAGAACATTATTCTGAATTTCCCGGAGCTTACAGAAGATAGAAGAAAAGAGCTTGTTAAGGATATTAAGAAAAAGGGTGAGGCTGCTAAGGTTGCAGTCCGCAATATCAGAAGAGATGCAAATGATGCCTTGAAGAAGATGAATAAGGCAAACGAGATATCGGAGGATGAGTTAAAGACGAATGAAGATAAGGTTCAGAAGCTGACTGACAAGTTCGTTGCAGATATTGACAAGGCAATCGAGGATAAGACGAAAGAAATAATGACTGTTTAATAAGGAGATACCTCTTGGAGAAGATAATTGAAGGAGAAAAGTATATTATTCCTGAGCATGTTGCCATCATTATGGATGGCAACGGAAGATGGGCGAAGAAAAGATTAATGCCAAGAAATTTCGGGCATAAGGCCGGAGCAAAAACTGTGGAGCAAATCTGCGAGGATGCACATGATTTGGGAATAAAATATTTGACAGTATATGCTTTTTCTACAGAGAACTGGAAGCGTTCGGTGGAAGAGGTAACAGGTATAATGAATTTACTTAGGCAGTATCTCGTTGACTGCATTGAAAGGGCATCAAAGAATAATATGCGTGTCAGGGTTATAGGAGACAGGGCGGCTCTTGATGCCGATATTGTGGCGCATATAGATGAACTGGAGGAAAAAACAAAGCAATATGACGGATTGCAGTTTACGATAGCCTTAAATTATGGTGGACGTGATGAGCTAAGAAGGGCAATGCAGAGGATTGCTACTGAGGTGGCAGCAGGAGAGATAGATGTGTCTTCAATTGATGAGGCTATGATTTCATCAAGGCTTGACACCTATGATTTGCCGGATCCGGATTTACTGATAAGGACAAGTGGGGAGCTTCGATTATCTAATTACCTGATTTGGCAGCTGGCATATTCAGAGTTTTATTTTACGGATGTGCTTTGGCCGGATTTCTCTAAGAAGGATTTAATAGAGGCCATAAGGTATTATAACGGCAGAGAAAGAAGATATGGTGGGGTAAAGTAGATGTTTAAGATTAGGCTTATGAGTGGTATAGTACTTGTACTGCTTATGATAGGTATTTTTTACTTCGGTGGCTATGTCACAGGAGTGGCGATATTGCTTTTGTCCTTGGGCGGCGTATTTGAGCTATTGAGGATATATAAGCTTGAAAAAAGGTCTATTGGTGTAGTGGTATATATTGCTACCCTGGTATATTACGGACTCCTTTTTGCAGATAAGCAGGAGTTTGTAATGCCTGTAATAATAGCCTTTATTTTGGTGACGCTGGCGATATATGTGATACAATACCCAACCTATTCTGATAAGGATGCAATGTCAGTATTGCTATCCTTCTTCTATGTAACGGTTATGCTTTCGTATGTATATTTAATCAGAGAGCTCAAATTTGGTGGGGCTCTTGTTGTACTTATTTTTGTATGCTCATGGATTAACGATACCTGTGCATATTGTGCAGGCGTTACACTGGGCAAGCATAAAATGACTCCTAAGCTCAGCCCTAAGAAAAGTGTTGAGGGACTTATTGGAGGATTGGCGGGTTCGACTCTTGTGGGTGCGTTATATGGAATATTTTTTAATGAATATGTATATGAATTAAATAACGGACCAATTATATTCGCAGTTATCGGATTGTGCGGAGCAATATTTGCAGTTATAGGAGATTTAGCCGCTTCAGCAATTAAGAGAAATAATGATATCAAGGACTATGGAAAATTAATCCCCGGACACGGAGGAATTCTTGATAGATTCGACAGTATTATTTTTACTGCACCAATTATTTATTATCTTTTGGTGTATATGATTGGAAACCTTGGAGGATAATAGGTTGAGAAACATAGCTATAATTGGGTCTACCGGTTCTATCGGTACACAGACTCTGGATATTGTGAGGGCAAATGATGACCTAAGAGTTGTGGCGCTTGCTGCCGGCAATAATGTTGAACTCTTGGAGAAACAGGTAAGAGAATTCAAACCGGATATAGTAGGAATATGGAGTGAGGACAAGGCAAGGAAACTGAAGGCTTCCTTGTCTGAATTTGATATAAGGATTGTATATGGCATGGAAGGACTTATAGAGATCGCCTCATATCAGAGGTCGGAGCTTCTGGTTACAGCTATAGTCGGTATGATAGGCATCAGACCAACGATTGAGGCCATAAAAGCAGGTAAGGATATAGCCCTGGCAAACAAGGAAACTTTGGTTACGGCAGGACATTTGATCATGCCTCTTGCAAGGAAGCATGGTGTAGCAATACTTCCTGTAGATAGTGAACATTCCGCTATATTCCAGTGTCTCCATGGTAATAGGGATAATAAAATCAGCAGACTTTTGATTACGGCTTCAGGTGGACCATTTAGGGGAAAAACCAGGGAAGAATTGGTCAATGTCAAGCCCTGTGATGCCTTAAAGCATCCGAATTGGTCCATGGGCAAAAAAATAACCATAGATTCTGCTACGCTTGTCAATAAGGGACTGGAGGTTATAGAAGCCAGATGGTTATTTGATGTGGAGCCGGAGAATATTCAGGTTGTGGTTCAGCCTCAGAGTATAATCCATTCAATGGTTGAGTTTGAGGATGGTGCGGTAATGGCACAGCTTGGCACCCCGGATATGAAGCTACCCATTCAGTATGCATTATATTATCCACAGAGGAGAATGCTTTCAGGAGATAGGTTGGATTTTGAGACCATGTCTCAGATTATAATAGATAAGCCTGATAGGGAAACCTTTAAGGGCTTGGATTATGCATATCGTGCTATAAAACAGGGAGGCTCTATGCCTACAGTGTTTAATGCAGCAAATGAACGGGCTGTAGCCTTGTTTTTAGAAGAGAAGATAGGATTTCTTGATATATATGAAATAATTGAAACCTGTATGAATGCGCATAAGCCAATTGACAGTCCGTCTCTTGACGAGATTCTTGAAACAGAGCGGTGGGTATATTCTTTCATAGACAGAATAAAGGAGAAGTAAGGAATGAATATAATACTGATAATATTAGTATTTGGAATAATTGTTTTTTTTCATGAGCTGGGACATTTTCTTATTGCCAAGGCAAACAAAATATCTGTTACAGAGTTTTCTATAGGTATGGGACCGAAGCTCTTTTCTTTTACAAAAAAGGAAACAAAATATTCAATAAGGTTATTGCCTATTGGTGGTTATTGTCTTATGGTTGGCGAGGATGAAGAGTCTGATGACGAGAATGCATTTGGTAATAAATCTATTCTGGCAAGAGCTTTGGTCGTTGCCGCAGGGCCGATTTTTAATTTTATACTGGCGTTTATTTTTTCAATTATTTTAATACATTTTACAGGCTGCGACCCGGCAGAGCTTTATTATGTTGAAGCAGGAAGTGCGGCGGACGAAGCGGGAATAACTGAGGGTGACAGAATCATAAAAATTGATGGTGACAAAATATACAATTACAGGGAGCTGCTTTTATATATGCAGCTTGCAGAACCTGGAGCACCGGTGGAGCTTACCCTTGAGACGGATGACGGAGATATATATACCACAACAGTGACACCGAAGCTAAATCAAAATGGTGAATACAAGCTTGGGGTAAAGGGCGGATATGTCAGGTCTGAAAATTTAGGAACAGATTTAAAATATGGTGCATTAGAATGCAGATATTGGTTCAAGGCGACAATTACCAGCTTAAAGCTCATCTTTACAGGAGGAGTAAGCGGTGATGATGTAATGGGACCTGTTGGTGTAGGTGGTGCCATGAATGACGTTATAGAAACCGTTAAGGAGGAGAGTGATTCCACCGGTGAAGCTATCATTAATATTATCCTTAATATGCTTAACTGGTGTATTCTTCTAAGTGTAAATCTTGGAATAATGAACCTTCTTCCAATACCGGCTTTGGATGGAGGAAGACTCCTGTTCCTGATTGTGGAGGCTGTCAGAAGAAAGAAGATTCCTGCAGATAAGGAAGCCTTTGTAAACTTTCTGGGATTTGTACTGCTTATAATTATAATGATAGCAGTATTCTTTAACGACGTAAAAAATGTTTTTTTCTAATCAAATGAGGATGGTAATGGATAGTAAATTATTTAGAGATAATACAAGGGTAATCAATATTGGCGGGGTGAAAATTGGCGGTGGAAATCCTATTGCGATTCAGTCAATGACCAACACCGAGACAAGTGATGTTGAAGCAACCGTGGCTCAGATATTAAGACTGGAGGAGGCAGGCTGTGATATTGTTCGTTCTACTGCCAATACCATGGAGGCAGCCTGTGCATTTAATAAGATTAAGGAACAAATTCAC
>JBJENB010000069.1:0-9044 GCA_051879975.1 Wujia sp. | reverse complement strand
CTGTCAGTTCTTCGCTAAGCTTAACCTTTTCACTATTAATTTCCTCAATAGTCCTGTTTAGCTGTTCTGCCTCATTGCCATACTTTTCCTGCTCACTTTTATTTTCCAAATATCTGGACTTTAATTCTGCTCTACGGAGATTGATATTTTCAAGCATTGTATCATAGCGACCAACCTTAGCCTTAAGGGTTCCGCCTTCATTTAAAAGCTCTATAATATCACTCTTAGAATCCTCTATTTCCTTCTCAGTGGCTGCTATATCAGCTAAAAGCTTCTCATGCTTACTATTGGCAGCATCCAGCACATCATCCGCCGAATCAAGCTTCTCGTCAAGGATTTCATTCTCCTGATACAGTTTTTTCAGCTCGTCACCATAGCGCTTTAAATCCTCGTTAATCTTATCTAACTGCTCATTTAAGGACTGTTCACTTTGCTTATATGTAATAATCTGCTGATTTAATACATTTACCTCGCCCTCATGGCGCTGATTCTCAAGCTTCTTCTCATGAAGCTCATTCTTAGTGCTTTCCTGCTTCTCATTATAGTTCTCTATCTGCTGCTCTATTTTCTCGTACTCTTCCTTGGCACTATCGTACTCCTCCTTAAGACGTTCGGCCTCCTCCATGACAATTGTAAGCTTATTCTCATATTCATTTAACTGCTCCTTATTGGAATCCACATCCAACAAAAAGGCGTTGATATCAAGCTTTTTAAGCTCATCCTTATAAATTAAATACCTTCTTGCAGTTTCAGACTGTGCCTTCAGAGGTCCAACCTGCTTTTCAAGCTCTGACAGAATATCATTTACTCTGGAAAGATTCATTCTCTCATTTTCCAGAGATTTTTCGGTAGCAGCTTTATTTTTCTTATATTTTACAATTCCGGCTGCCTCGTCAAAAAGCTCTCTCTTCTCCTCAGGCTTGCCCGAAAGAATCTTCTCAATCTGTCCTTGACCGATAATAGAATATCCTTCCTTACCTATACCTGTATCAAAGAATAGAGAATTGACATCCTTAAGACGGCTAACCACACCATTAATTAGGTATTCGCTTTCCCCTGACCTATAAACTCTACGGGCTACTGTAACCTCATTATAATCTATAGGGAGCTTGTGGTCGCTGTTATCAAGAGTAATGGCAACATAAGCAGAGCCATGAGGTTTTCTAAGCTCTGTTCCGGAAAATATTACATCCTCCATCTTTGCCCCACGAAGCTGCTTGGCACTTTGTTCTCCAAGAACCCACCTTACGGCATCACCCACATTACTTTTTCCTGAACCATTTGGACCAACAATACCGGTAATACCATCATTAAATTTAAAAATTATCTTATTGGCAAAGGATTTAAATCCATATACCTCTATGCTTTTTAAATACATACTTCACCTAACCACTATACTTTTTTTCAAGAACACATAGGGCGTTATAAGCCGCCATTTGTTCTGCATTTTTCTTGGAATGTCCTTCTCCCTGTGAAATGACCTCATCATCTAACAATAATTCAACGTAATAAATCTTGTTATGCTCCGGTCCCTCCGTATTAATCAGTTCATAATATAATGTCTTGTTATGCTTTTGAGAATATTCCTGTAGTTTTGTTTTTGCATCATAAAAGAGCTGCTTATGCTCTATATCCGTTAATAAAAACCTTTTTACAAAGCTTCCTGCTTCATCAATTCCTGAATCCAGATAAATTGCTCCCAGCAGAGATTCAAACATATCGCACAATATAGAATCTCTGTTATTGCCACCTGTATTTAATTCACCCTTGCTAAAATACCCATATTCCCCAAGCCTTAGTTCTCTGGAAATTTTAGAAAGAGTAAATTCACACACAAGACTTGCCCGAAGCTTCGTGAGCTCTCCCTCGCTCAAGTCCGGATATTCCCTGTAAAGATAATTACTGACAATATATTCTAATATTGCATCTCCCAAAAATTCATATCTTTCATAGGACTCAACATTATTCAACATATTTTCATTTGAAAAAGATTTATGAGTAAGCGCAGTTTTTAATTTAAGCTTATCTTGAAAGCTATAACCTATTTTCCTTTCAAGCTCATCATAATAAATATTATTCATTTTCCTCTCCACCAACAAATGCTGACAATATCTTGCCATTTACATCATTAATGACAAAGCTTCGGCACTGCTCAATAGCAGTGGTCACCTCCATGTCCTTGCTGTTTCCATGAATCTTTACCACCAAGCCCTTAAGTCCAAGAAGTGGTGCTCCACCCTTGTCCTCAGCAGTAAAACGCTTAAAGGTTTGCTTCAAGCTCTTCTTTATCATCAGAGCTCCAAGCTTTGTCTTCAGATTTGACATCATTGTCTTTTTTACCTCGGACAGGAACATTTTACCCAAGCCCTCATACAGCTTTAATATTACATTTCCGACAAATGCTTCACATACAATTACATCTGCCGCACCATTAGGTATTTCTCTCGCCTCAACACTTCCGATGAAATTGATATCCTTACATTCACGGAGAAGCGGTATGGTTGACTTTACCAATTCATTTCCCTTTTCATCCTCAGCTCCAATATTGACTATTCCTACAGTCGGGTTCTTTATTCCTACAATGTTTTCCATATATATTGAACCCATTTTTGCAAACTGCACCAGATTTTCCGGCTTTGCATCTACATTTGCACCACAATCTATCAAAAGGGATGATGATGTTCTGGTAGGAATAAGAGGTGCAAGAGGTGTTCTCTTAACTCCCTTTGCCCTTCCGACTATAAACTGACCGCCTGCAAGCAAAGCTCCCGAATTACCGGCTGAAATACATGCAGCTGCACGTCCATCCTTAACGGAATTTAAGGCGAGAACCATCGATGACTCTTTCTTCTTTCTAATAGCATCCACAGGGGCATCGTGACAGGTTATTTCTTCCTTAGCATCGATAACAGTGATTCTTGACCTATCACAGTTATATTTTTCTATATAGGAATGAAGCTCATTTTCTTTTCCCGTTACAATAATATCTACATCATCAAATTGTTTAAGAGCGTTGGAAATTCCAACTATTATTGGTTCACTGCCATTGTCACTTCCCAAGCTGTCAATAGCTATCGTAATTCTATCCATCAACAAAGCCTCCTTATGCTTACAAATATCATTTAATTATATCTTTTGTATATTATTTAGTCAAACAAAATATAAGTAAGGACGTTTCTGTGTCCTTTTTGTTGCATAGGGGTGCTAAGCACAAAATCCTTATTCTATCAGTAAACAATAATCCGCTTCCGTAAATCGATGATAAATCGTATGACCCATCTCAATTTTGATACAATAATACCAGGAATCCGGGTTATGATCCGGAAAATAGATAACGTAGTCAAAATCTTTTTCAGGTTTCATCTTCTTACATTTGAAAGATTTGTTAAACTTCGCAAAACAATCACATATCTCATCTATCGTCAACCTGTGATTTTTTTGAAACAATTCTATGATGCTTTTCAAAAATGGTGGGTCTGTCACCTGCTCATGCACATAAGCTGCCCCCGAAGCCGGGATACACACCTCTATTCTATTATCCCTACATAAGGAAAAGTTAAGCTTTCCAAGTACAGTATCCTCAAATTTCTTTTCTTCTTTTAGTAAAGCTAGTAGCTCTTTACCACTCAATAACACTGTTTGGAGTATGTTACACATTGACTGGATTGGAAAATAAAGCCGTATGGTTTCTTCGGCATATCCCAATTTTAACTGTATTTCTTTTATCTGTTCTGTTAAATTCTCAATTAGTTTGTCTTTATCCATAGTCATTAGACTCTTTTCTTAAAATAAAATGATTTACCTTTACTATTCGTTATATCTAACATATTATAACACTTTGCTACATGAAATCCATCAAATAACTTCCATGATTTAATCATATTCCCTGTATGCTTTGCTCATACACTAAAAAAAGCGGTCATTATGACCGCTTTTTATCACATAAGATTAGTCAACCTTAACGATTTCCTTCTTATTATATGAACCACAAGCCTTACAAACTCTATGTGGCATCATAAGCTCTCCGCACTTACTGCACTTTACTAAGCCTGGAACACTCATCTTCCAGTTTGCTCTACGCTTGTCTCTTCTGGCTTTTGAAGTTTTATTCTTTGGACAAATTGCTCCCACGGTTACACCTCCTTGAAACTTTAAAAATCACACTTTGACCATTATACATATTCTGTATAATTATGTCAATATGAAATTGATATAATAATTTAAATAAAAATTTATCTCTTTCAAACATCACTTATATTAATGCTACTGTTTCTCTGGCAATTGCTAATTCTTCATTAGTTGGAACAATATACACCGGTATCCTTGAATCAGCTGTGGTGATACAAACCTCCTCGCCACGGAGCTTATTGGCCTCCTGATCCAGCTTAATGCCAAGATACTGTAATCTTTCACATACAAGTTTTCTGACAGTACCATTATTTTCTCCGACACCGGCTGTAAAGGCTATTGCATCTACACCATTCATAGCTGCCACATAACCACCTATAAACTTTGCAGCCTGATAGCAGAAGACCTCTACAGCAATTTTACATCTATCATTTCCCTCTGCAATTCCCTTATCAAGGTCTCTAAAATCACTGGAAACGCCTGAGATACCATATACACCTGACTCTTTGTTCAGTATATTCATAACCTCACTTATACTTTTTCCTTCCTTTGAAGCGATAAACTCAATAATTGCCGGGTCAATATTACCGCTTCTTGTTCCCATTGTTATACCCTCAAGAGGCGTAAGTCCCATTGTGGTATCGATGGATTTACCATTTTCAACGGCACAGATACTTGCACCGCCACCAAGATGACACACAATAATCTTACTGTTATTAATTTCCTTGCCTAACAGTTCGGCTGTTCTCTTGGATACAAAGCTGTGACTTGTTCCATGGAAACCATATCTTCTGACCTTATATTTTTCATAATATTCATAAGGTATACCATATATATATGCGCAAGGGGGCATAGTCTGATGAAACGCTGTATCAAATACCGCAACCTGAGGAACATTCGGCATAAGCTCTGCACATGCCCTGATACCTATTAAATTAGCAGGATTATGTAACGGTGCCAAATCACAACACTCTTCAATTGCCTTAATAACCTCATCTGTAATTACGGCTGATGAAGCAAATTTCTCTCCTCCGTGAACTACTCTGTGACCGACAGCATTTATTTCATCGAGGGAATTAATAGCTCCTAATTCATTGTCTAAGAGCTTATCAAGTACAAGTCTTACTGCCTCATTATGGTCCGGCATCGGTGCTTCTACGGTAATCTTTTCCTTGCCAATGGTCTGATGCGTTAAAACTCCATCCAGCTTAATTCTTTCACATATTCCTTTTGCCAGCATTTGCTCGCTGTCAGAGTCAATAAGCTGATACTTTAATGACGAACTGCCACAATTAATAACTAATATCTTCATGAAAATGCTCCTTTTGCTTGTAATATATGTTTATTCTTCTATTGAAGGATTATCTAATACCAATCTGCCCCTTCCATTTCGCTTACCATGGTACATGGCCTTGTCAGCTCTGCTGACTAACAGGGATGTATTGTCACAAATTGATGGATATGAGGTAAGACCTATACAAACATTAACGGCTATTTCAAGATCATTGTAACATATAACAGTTTGCTTTATATCTTCATGCATTTTTTCAAGAATCTTTAATGCCTCCTTTTCATCATACCCCGGAAGAACAAGAAGAAACTCTTCACCACCATATCTACATGTGAAACCGTTATATAATTCTGCATATTTTTGACCGGTTTTCGCGACCATCTTGATTACCTCATCACCGGCAAGATGTCCGTATGTATCATTTACATTTTTAAATTTATCTATATCGTACAATGCAACTGATAAAGCCCGTTTATTTTCTACTGCCTTCTTCGCAACATCCGTAAACAGCTCATTGAAATATATTCTGTTATATATTCCGGTGAGTCCATCCTTCCGAGCCATATCCTGCATTCTGAGATAAAGCTTTGTACTCTTGATAGATGCATTGAACTCAACAATACAGGTTTCAAAATATTTTAGTCCGTTGTTAAAATAATCTTCCTTATCTGAACCCACAAGAATCATTCCATATAATCCATCCTCATTAATTATAGGAATAAACGCTACAGATGAAATATTGGTATCCCCTATGAATTTAAATTTCTTCAGCTCATCATTTTGAAAAATAAATGCTTTCTGATTATCAGCCTTGAAGGCTTCGTAAATCTTTTCAATTTCCTTGGTAAGTCTGCTTTGCATGGATGTATAATTTGTCTTGATCACACAGCCCGGAAATTTGTTCATGAACACATCTCTTTCGACAAACATAGCTACAATCTTTGGTTTCTTTACCTCCATGATAGCATCACATATAACATCCATACATTTGTCAATATTAAAGGTTGATGTCATGAATCGCATTATCTCAGTCTGGGAAGCAATCTCAATATTTGCCTGTTCTAGCTCCTTGTTCGCCCTTCCTAAATCAATTCGCTGATAATTAATTTGCTCATTTATGGACTTAATTTTTTCTTGAAACTCCACAAGCTTGTTATTGGTATCCTCAATCTCGGATTTTTCCAAGATAAGCTTATTCTTTTCAGACTGATAAATATCATTCTGTACCACAAACCAATCAACAACATAATACATACATAAAACAAGAATTGCATGTACAATAAAATATCCCTGCCACTTATATTCAAAATTCACAACACTAAAAGCCCTTGCAATATTTATTCCCAACGGAATAATAATTACCAGCTTTTTCGAAAACAGACTTGAGCTGTCATAGTCAATCCCCTGAATCAAATATTCAAAGCATATGTAGAAATTAAGTATCATACAGGTTATCAACATAAAGCTATTATCTATAAATAAAGTCTGTACAATGTTGATAGCGAACATCTCACCTAATTTATAATTACTTATAATTTTACCATCTGAATAATAGTCCTTCTTCGCCAGAAATTCATCGAGTACCAGCATAGCAATAAACAGCAGGGCCGCAACTCCTATTTTTGCAAGATCCAAATCAGGCTCAATAAGCTTTGATATGGCAATAATAAGCAATGATAAAATCGTTAATATTCTTTTGTATAAAGCATGACTTGAAATAAATGAATTCATACTTTCACCTCAATATACATTTAATTCTGCCAATACAATTCAATGGCATCACCATCTTTTAATAAATCAATAAATTCTGCATGCACACCATTAATATTAGTAACAAGGCTTTTACCACCCATCGTACTCATATCAAACTTATAATAATCAAAAACGTCTACAAAACGATACTCATTTTTACCACTAAAGGTATAAGGGAAACCATTTACCGTTACATGAATACTAAATGACTGTTTTGGTTCATCTGATTTTTTATCCTCAGGTTTCGGCTCTCCCTGTGATTCGTCTTCATTATACTCACGAATCAAATCGCTCCAGGATACAACAAAATTATCATATATTTTTTCTTCCAAATCCGCCGGTTTGTTATTAACAAAAACCATTTCCTTTGGAGTTACATCCATAAATACAAATAACTGCTCCAGCGTATAATATGGCTGCATAAGCACATCATCACCATCCTGAATCATATAAAGCTGCGATTCAGGTTGTCCATTGACCATTGCAAACTTTGGACAGGTAATCTTAGTATCATTTACAATAAAATCAAGTGTTCCGTTATACTCAGGCAAAGAGCTTAAGGAAAGCTCCGCCGCTTTACCAACGGTTGACACAACAATTTCAATCTTATCATTTGCTTCTATCCGTGAGTTCATGCCAACAGTTAATCCATTTTGGGTTATCTGTGCCGTTTCTCCCATGTAACCTCTGACTATTCTTGTCTTTCCATTTATCTTAAAGGTTATGTCCGCTCCGCGTTTAGGGAATATATCATCATTGGATAATCCGTATGCGTGTGCTGCATCAAATATGGTAAGATGGTCGTTATTGTACAGTTTTACCCTGCTTCCGTTCACATTTACAAAAATAAAATTATTCTTTTGGTCAAAGTAATTTAAACATATTCCTATCGGCGTTACATATAATGAATCCTTTTTTATATTATCTATCAGGAAATTAATATCCGTCATTACCTCCTGACCCCTTAATGCCACTCTCTCCGATGGAAGTCTGAGAGCCTTTGCCAAATAATCAGTAAAGCCTGCCAGCTTGCCTCCTCCGCCAACGACAAATACAGCGCTTACGGAAGCACCGCCATTTAATTCAATTATCTTATCCGCAATTTTAGCAGTAATTTCCCTTTTTACACCTTCAACTGTCTGACTTATATCCTCAGTACTCACCTTATGGGAAATACCCATTATATCCTTGTAGGCAACCGTTTTTTTGCGTATTCCTGCTGTTTTAAGCTTTTCTGCAGTATTAAAATCCACCAAATATTTCTTGACAATCGCCTCAGTAAGCTCGTCCCCTGCTGAAGGAATCATACCATATCCAATGATACTTCCATCCTTTGTTATACAGATATCCGATGTTCCTGCTCCTACATCGACAAGTGCAATATTGAGCAATCTGTAATTTTCAGGTATGGCAACATTTATCGCTGCGATAGGCTCCAGAGTAAGATTGCAGACTGTAAGACCACTAAGCTCCACAGCAGAATAGAGACTGCTGACAACCTCCTCCGGGAGAAAAGTTGCAAGAACATCTGCACCAATTCTTGTTCCTTTATGCCCTTCCAGATTTAAAATCTCAAAATCATTTAAAAAATACTTTACAACGGTATAACCGACACAATAGTACTTGGTTTCCTCTTTGTTCTCGGAAAGCTCTTGAAGAATCTTATCATGTGCATCTTCGACACCAATAAGATCGATAGAATGAATATGTTCCTGATTAATTAGAGTATTTTCAGAAAATTCATATTGTCCATGTCCCACTGCAGTCTTTAATACTCTTCCTGCAGCAGCAATACATACCTCTGTAAGCTTTCTTCCGGCAAGCTGAGCCTCCAGCTCTGACTTAACGATGTTAATATCCTCACTCACCTTAT
>JBJENB010000068.1:0-9062 GCA_051879975.1 Wujia sp. | reverse complement strand
ATATACTAGAAAAAAATAGATATAACTTGTATAATGAAAGTAGGTTTACGTGGACGGAGAAGAAATTGACTTCTTAGCTAGTGGGGGATAAATATGAACGATAATAGAGTCATAGTGGAATTTTACTCTGATGAGCCACTTGAAAATGTAATGGCTATGCTAAAATATCAGCCGGAGAAGATTATTTTCGTTGGACATAAGGAGAATATGATTACCAAGAAAATAAATGATATAAAGCAGTTCAGAGATGACAGATGCCCTAAGGTACAGCTTGAGTTTATTGAGGCACCTAAGGATGATTTAGATGGTATAGTTGATATTTTGACGGGAATAATAAGAGAATATCCCGGCGTGCGTTTTGAACTGACAGGTGGAAGTGAGCTCATACTGATTGCCCTGGGAACAATAGCTGCGAGAATGAACATAAGTAAGCTCCGTATAGACCCATTTACAGGTAAGGAAATAGACATAAAGGGTGCAACGGTTACCACCTCAGAGCATAAATTTTCAATCGGTATAGCTGAGGAGATTTTGCTTCATGGAGGTGTACTCACTCCTCAGACGGGAAGCTATTCCGAATGGAAATTTACCAAAGAATTCAGGCAGGATATCAGAATTATGTGGGACCTGTGCAGAAAGTATAAGAATGACTGGAACAGACATTGTGGTAGAATAGAAGAGCTGATGAAGCAGACAGCTTCCACAAGAGAGGGGTGGATAGAATTACATAAAAATCCATTGGGAGATACCATTTTCTTTATAAGGGATTTGCGAGATATAGGAATGCTTAAGGATTATAGTGAGCTTGGCAAGAAGATATATTTCCGATTTAAAAATAATATGATAAAGAAGATAATCGGAAAGGCAGGTAATATGCTTGAGCTTCACGTGTATGAGGTGGCAACAAGAGAACCATATCTATTCCAGGATGCTATTATAGGGGCTAATATTGATTGGGATGGTGAGATACATGATTTTGAGCATCCTGGCTACGATACCATGAATGAAATCGATGTAATACTGATGAAGGGCGTATGTCCGATATTCATATCCTGTAAAAGCGGAAAAGCGAGTGGTCTCGCATTGCATGAGTTGGAGACCGTATCCCGAAAGTTTGCCGGAAAATATGCACATAAGGCCCTTGTTTTGGCAAGACCAAATGAGAATACAGTAGGTGCCGGATATTTTCTTCAAAGGGCAAAGGATATGCATATATGGGTAATAGATGATGTATTTCGACTCAGCGACGAGCAGCTGCTGAACAAGCTAAAAAGAATTTAGAATTGGTAAGCAGTGATATAAAGAGAGTCTATATGAAAAAGAGGAGGATTTATTCCTCCTCTTGTTCTTCTCCGTCACTCTTCTTCAGAGAAAATGTAAATTCACTTCCAACACCCTCTGTGCTGACCACATTTATGTTTTCATTATGTGCTTTAATAATCTCCCGGGTAATTGATAGCCCAAGACCGGTGCCCTGCTTGTCTTTTCCACGGGATGTATCTGCTTTATAAAATCGAACCCAAATTTTCTTTAGGGAGTCGCTTGGAATACCACAGCCCTCATCCTTTATTGCGACAAAGGTCTTGTCGTTCTTCTCAGAGAGCGTGATATATATGCTTTTGCCATCAGGGGTGAATTTAATTGCATTATCTAACAGATTATAAATAACCTGTTGTATTTTAATTTTGTCCGCATAAACCTTGGTGTGTTCCAGATTATTCTGCAGGACAATATTTATCTTATGTTCATTACATTTTCCTTCAAAGGTGCTCATGGCCTTCTTAACAAGATTTAGTATATCGAAATTCTTGAATATTAGCCACAGACCATAGGTGTCATAGTTGTTAAGCTCCAGCAGGGAGCTGGTGAGCTTGGTAAGACGGTTGGTTTCATCAACAACAATATTTAAATATTTATCCTGTTTTTCAGGTGGAATAGTACCATCCTGAATTGCTTCAATATAGCCCTTAATAGATGTAAGTGGCGACCTGAAATCATGAGAAATATTTGATATAAAGGATTTCCTATATTCGTCTAATTTAGATAGCTCTGATGCCATGTATTCAAGTGTTGACGCAAGCTGACCAATTTCGTCGTTGGAGTGTATGTCCATCTTCGTATCAAAATTACCGGTGGAATATTCCTCTGCTACAGTGTTTATCTTCTTGATTGGCTTCATAATCTTGCCGGAAATGATACCCAGCATAATGAAGGAAATAATAAGCATTATCAGGAAAGGAACATAGATGACCTGAATAATATCTGATTGAATAGAATTAAGCTGCGCAAGTGTGGAATGCATAATAACCATGCCATTCGGCTGACCATTAGTTTGTATTGGAATCGCAACAGTTATGACATCCTCATCAAATATTCCGTAGAAATCGCCTGTGTAGGAATGGGCTTCCTTCATGTTGAAATTGCTGTCTAAGGTATACAGATTTAAAGGAGGGGTAGGATGCTTCTCTATTGTAGAGGAAACAATAATATTGCCATCAATATCTGCAACCCAAACACTGGCACCAAGAGTTTTACTATAGTATTCCAATATATCCTGTGCCTGATCAAGAGTATAAATGCCTTGGATGTATCCGCCTATTGTCTGCTCGGCTACAAGACATGCTTCGTTGCTTAGCACCTCGGTTCGCTCACTGACCAATGCCCGTTTTGTGGCGTAGGTGGAATAGAAAACCAATAGGAAGAATATTGCCATATACAGTAATAAAAATCCCAAAAATATTTTGTCAAATAAAGAATGCTTCATAACTATCTAACCTCGAATTTGTATCCCTTGCCCCATACTGTTGTAATAGACCATCTGTGGTTGTCGTTGAGCTTTTCACGGAGTCTCTTGATATGAACATCTACTGTTCGTGAGTCACCCATGTATTCATAATCCCACAATCTGTTCAGAAGCTGGTCTCTTGTAAAAACCTGATTCGGTCTGCTCGCCAGAAAATACAGAAGCTCCAGCTCCTTAGGAGGCATTTCTACCGGTTCCCCCTCAAAAATCACGGTGTAGTTGGTTATATTTACAAGAAGATCATCATATTCAACATAGTCACCTTGATGGTCGGTTTCAATGGCAACCCTTGATTTCTCAGGTATCTGGTTGGTTCGCCTTAAAACAGCCTGAACTCTTGCAACTAATTCATTAGAATCAAATGGCTTTATCATATAGTCATCGGCACCGAGCTTAAGGCCCAGAACCTTATCAAATATTTCTCCCTTTGCTGACAGCATTATAATCGGAGTTTGCTTTGTCTTTCGGATAGAGGTGCATACCTCGTAGCCATCTATATCGGGGAGCATTATGTCCAGCAAAATAAGGTGTGGATTGAAGGTTTGTACCAGCTTTAAGGCATCCTGACCGTTATAGGCCACCTCTGTTTCAAAGCATTCCTTCACCAGATACAGGGAAATAAGCTCTGCAATATGTTCATCATCATCTACAATTAATATTCGCTGTTTATCCATAATACCTCCTTCTATAATTCAACGATTGTTACTCCATACTCACCTTCGCCGTATTCACCGGCACGGAAATCCTGAACCAGCGGATGTCTCTTAAGATACTGGTGAATACCATTTCTCAGGGCTCCGGTTCCCTTGCCGTGAATAATTGTCACCTTATGCAAATGTGATAACACGGCATCATCAAGATATTTATCTATCTCACGGGTTGCCTCGTCTACTGTCATGCCCATTACATTTATTTCCGTGGAAATGTGCTGCGCCTTACTGACTGATGTTCTGCCCTTCTTATATTTGTCGGCATCCGTTGTAAAGGAAGGCTCATCTATAATTATGAGGTCATTGATAGGAAGTCTTGATGAAAGTATTCCCATCTGTACGGTTGCAATGCCCTTGTTGTCTGGGAGTGCTGTTATGGTTCCACGCGCATTCATGCTGATTACCTCAACGGAGTCACCTATGTGGAAGTCCTTAGCCTTGTGGTTTGATGTTCTGGTCTGAACCTTATTCTTAGACTCTTTGTCATAATCCTTGAGCTTATCCCTAAGCTTCCCACGCTTATCCTCCATGGTATGCATATCCGCCTTATGAGGATTGCTTCTCCATTTGTTGTAATCACGAATGGTGGAATCGGCAACCTCCTTGGCCTCCTCAATGAGCTCTCTGGCTTCCTCGCGTGCCTTTTCAAGGATTTCAGCCTTTCTGGTGTTAAGCTTTTCCTCCTTGGCAGCCAGACTGTTCTTTAATTCCTCTATTTCAAGCTTATAGGCTTCAATAGAGGCTTTTTCCTCCTCTATGGCAACACGGTTTTTCTCCAAATCAGCCAGAAGTGTTTCCATATCAACAGCATCGCTGTCTATTCTGCTCTTTGCATCTTCAATGATGTATCCCGGAAGTCCCAGCTTACTTGATATTGCAAATGCATTTGATTTGCCGGGAACACCAATCAATAGCTTGTAGGTAGGTCTGAGGGTGGCAACATCAAACTCGCAGGATGCATTTTCAACCTTATCGGCACTCAATGCGTAGGTTTTTAATTCGCTGTAGTGGGTTGTAGCCATACAGCGGGCTCCCATATTTTTTAGATAATCCAGGAGAGAAATTGCAAGGGCAGCACCCTCAATAGGATCTGTTCCACCTCCCGGCTCATCAAAGAGACATAGGGTATTCGGTGTTGCATGGTTAATTATGTAAACTATATTGCTCATGTGAGATGAGAAGGTTGACAGATTTTGCTCTATGCTCTGTTCATCTCCTATATCTGCAAATACATCCTCGAAAACGGATAGCTTAGAACCCTCCATTGCCGGAATGTGAAGTCCCGCCTGTCCCATAAGGGTAAACAACCCAAGGGTTTTAAGTGACACGGTTTTACCGCCGGTATTTGGACCGGTTATGATAAGCAGAGTATAGCTGTCGCCTAAGCGGATATCCACAGGAACCACGGAATGCTTCTCAAGGAGCGGATGACGGCCCTGTTTAATATCTATAATGCCATCAGTATTGAAAATAGGCTGTGTTGCCTGCATACTTCTGGCAAACTTGGCTCTTGCAAATATAAAGTCAAGCTCCGTAAGAACATCCATATCGTAGGCGATATCTGCTACGACAGAAGCCGCCATTTCACTTAGATTTTCAAGTATTCTCTCTATCTCAATGAGCTCCTGATTGGAAAGCTCCTTTATTTCATTGTTCATGTTGACAATTGCCATAGGCTCAATAAACAGCGTTGAGCCGGTTGAGGATTGGTCATGTATCATACCCGGGAATTGTGAACGGTATTCCTGCTTAACAGGAATACAATAACGTCCATTTCTCATGGTAATCAGGCTGTCCTGAAGCTTATCACGGATATCGTCGCTCTTGACCATCTTGGCAAGCTGCTGATGGAGCTTGTCGTTGGTTGCCTGAATCTGACGACGGATGCTCTTTAGGGTGGAAGATGCATCATCAGCAAATTCATTTTCGCTTAGAATACACCTCTTTATCTCCGAGGAAATGTTCTCCAATGGTACAAGCATATTGAAACGTTCTGTAAGAGAATCAACGGTTTGCGTAGGCTGTAGCTTCTCCTGAGGGGTTCCCTCAAGGGTAGCCTTGGCAGAATATCCCTGATTTCTGGAGGTTACTGCATCTGCAAGGTCAGAGCCGTCTCCGTAACGCTTGACATTTTCGGCAACCTTAAGCAGTGATGCAACATCCAAAAGCTCCTTGCTGGTCAGTACTCCGTGAACCTCAAGACGCTTGATGGATGCACCGATATCGTACAGTCCGGAGAAGGATACATTGCCCTGACGGTTTAGTCTTATCAGTGCGTCACGGGTCTCCTCCTGAAGACGATTGATTGTCGCAAGATCCTTCTGTGGCTTCATTCTGTCACAGCGACGCTTCGCCATAGGTGAGCTGGCATATTCCGTCAGCATCATCAATATTTTATTATATTCCAGTATTCGTAGTGTTCGTTTGTTCATATATAATAGTTCCTTAAGCTAAATTTCATGCTACCAATAACCACAGTATAACACAGATATGCTTTTTTGGCGATATCCTCATTCACTCCCAACGATAACCTTGCGAATATATTGAGAAGGTGGTAAATTGTATGTATATTAGCAGGAGCCATATTAGAAAGGGAAATTTAGATGAATTATATCAATGAGCTGAGAGACGGAGAAATGATTTCGGAGGTATACCTTTGCAAGAATAAGGTGGTTGCCAAGACCAAGGCGGGGAAGACCTATTATTCCATGCAGCTTCAGGACAAGACAGGGGTTGTTGATGCCAAAATCTGGGAGCTGAACAATGGAATAGCACATTTTGAACCGATGGATTATATAAGAATTGAGGCACAGGTTACAAGCTTTAATGGTGCCTTGCAGTTAAATGTTAAGAGGGTGAGAGTGGCAGATGAGGGAGAGTATGATGTTACGGATTATATGCCATGCACGAATAAAAATATAGATAAGATGTACGAGGAGCTTCTTGAGATAATCGGACGTACAGGCAATACATATTGCAAGCAGCTTCTGGAGAGCTTTTTTGTGAATGATAAGGAATTTGCAGCCAGGTTTAAGAAGCATTCGGCTGCTAAGTCAATACATCATGGATTTATCGGTGGACTTCTTGAGCATACACTGTCTGTGGCAAAGCTTTGTGAGTATCTGGCAGCACAGTATGGTGCGCTCAATAGGGATTTGCTTGTGACAGCGGCTATTTTTCACGACATTGGCAAGCTGGAGGAGCTTTCCCTCTTCCCTGAAAATGATTACACAGATGAGGGGCAGCTTCTGGGACATATTGTTATTGGAACAATGATGATTGGTGAGAGAATAAAAACTATTCCGGGATTTCCTGTCATACTTGCAAATGAGCTGAAGCATTGCATTTTGTCCCATCACGGGGAGCTTGAATTCGGCTCACCTAAGAAGCCGTCATTGATTGAGGCACTTGCACTGGCACATGCGGATAATCTTGATGCCAAGCTTCAGTCCTTTACCGAGGTAATAAACTCTAATCAGGAAAAGAGTAGCTGGTTGGGCTTTAATAAAATGTTTGATGCCAATATCCGTCTGACGGATGTGTAATTAGTAAAACAGATGTTAAGTTTGCTGGTAGCCAATAAATTATCTGCAAAGCTTTGTATACTACATATTTGTAGTAAATTTATGTCTTATTTGGGAGATGTAAGATGAAAAAGAATGATTTATTTGACATTTATATAGAAGATATAGGAAATGACGGCGAAGGCATCGGTCACATCAAAGACAATACCGCGGATGAAACAAACCGCGGTATTGCCGTATTTGTGAAGGATGCTGTGGTCGGGGATAGGGTTCGCGTTAAGCTTACAAAGGTTAAGAAGACCTATGCCTATGGCAGACTCATGGAGGTAATCGAGCCTTCACCATACAGAGTAGAGCCCTTATGTCCGAATGCAAGGCGATGCGGCGGCTGTGCGGTAATGGAAATGTCCTATGAAAAGCAGAGGGAATATAAGTGGGACAAGGTTAGGAACTGTCTGGAAAGAATAGGCGGAATCGCTGACGCAGATAGGCTGATGGAGTCTGTTCACGGAATGGAAACCCCATACTACTATAGAAATAAAATGCAATTTCCTGTGGGACTTGATAAGGAGGGAAATATTCAGATTGGCTTCTACGCGGGAAGAACCCATTCCATTATTGACCTTAAGGAGTGCTATATCGGACATCCTGTAAACACTACAATTGTGAAGCATATGAGGCAATGGCTACAGGAGCGGCAGAATGGAAGTGGAGAATACATTTACAATGAGAATACCGGCAAGGGTCTTGTGAGACACATTCTCACCCGAGTAGGCTTTACCACCGGAGAGCTAATGGTGTGCGTAGTTATAAATGGAGATAGTCTGGGCGGAAGGGACAGGAAAAATGTCGGAATATATAATGATAGTCTGGTGGAATGTCTTCAGAGGGCGGTCGAGGAATATAATAATTCAGGAAAGTTAGGACAAGCTGCTGAGAGAACCGATGGAAATGATGAAGTAACTGTCGGAAGTGAGAAATTAGCTGTCGGAAGTGAGAAATCAGCTGGAGAAAGTGAGAAATACGCTGGCGGAAATGGGAAATCAGCTGGAGGAAGTGAGAAATCAGCTGGAGAAAGTGAGAAATTAGCTGGCGGAAATGATGGATTAATTTCTGGAAGTGATAACATAAATAAAAATATTTCACTTACAAGCGTGAGCATCAACATAAACAAGGAGAATACAAATCGTATCCTCGGGGATAAATGCATAACCATATATGGTCAGGATTATATAACAGATTTTATTGGCGAAAACGCATTTCACATATCGCCCTTGTCCTTCTATCAGGTTAATCCCGTACAGACAAAGGTGCTTTACGATAAGGCATTGGAGTACGCAGAGCTTAAGGGAAATGAAATTGTATGGGATATGTATTGCGGAATCGGTACTATTTCCCTTAGTCTGGCAAGATCTGCCAGAAAGGTGTATGGTGTGGAGATAGTGCCACAGGCAATAGAGGATGCGAAAAATAATGCAAGGTTAAATGGAATAGATAATGCTGAATTTTACTGCGGGAAGGCGGAGGAGGTTGTGCCTGCCTATATGAAGGGGAAGCTTGGTGCCGATGCAATATCCGGAAAAGCATCGGATGAATTATCAGGCAGAACCCCTGATGTAGTAGTTGTTGACCCACCTCGCAAGGGCTGTGACCAGGTGTTGCTTGACACCATCGAGCTAATGTCTCCGGAGAAATTGGTTTATGTGAGCTGTGACCCTGCCACCCTGGCAAGGGATATTAAAATTATGACTGACAGGGGGTATGAATTAACCAAGGTAGCAGTGGTGGACCAGTTTTGCCATTCGACGCATGTTGAGAGCGTGGCTCTCTTGTCCCAACGGAAGGCAGATGATTATGTTGAGGTGGAACTTGAGTTAGATGAGCTGGATTTGACGAGTGCGGAGAGGCGCTAAAGATCCGGTGGACATTTGTTCAGCGCGGGTCGTATTTGATGAGCCGGAGGATGTAGAAATTCTTGCCAGACTTGCAAGGAAAGAACCTGCAAGTTATGTAAGTATTGCAATG